>CAMDCC010000026.1 GCA_945889545.1 Bifidobacterium breve
ATCGACTCTGGCGGACCTGGCCAATGGCGAGGCTTGTGCGGCAGCCACTACGTGAAGGAAGTGCGGGTCGACGCGAAGGTGTACACCTACGTGGTCGGTATGAAGTACCCGATGCCGGGGATCTGCGGGGGCAAGCCTGGCGCACCGAACGAGCTGATCATCCGATACGAGTCCGACGACCCATACAAGGTGAAGCACACCGCCGACTGGGTGCCGATCGCCGCCGGCCAAAAGCTGCAGTACAACTACGGCGGGGGCGGCGGCTGGGGCAACCCGCTCGACCGTGATCCGCAATCGGTGCTCGACGACGTGCTCGACGAGTACGTGAGCTTCGAGGCCGCGACACGCGACTACGGCGTTGTGCTCACCGGCTCGCTCGACGACCTCACCCTCGCCGTCGACGAAGCCGCCACCACCAAGCTCCGCGCCCAACGGCGCGGCGGCGAGTGAGCGAAGCGAGCGAGCTCGCAGGAGCGGCGAGCGGCCGCGGACTGGAAGCGAGCGGCCGCGGGTCAGGTGCCCAGAACCGCAGCGAGCGCGACCAGCAAGGCGGATATCGCGTTGGGGTTGATGTTGGGGGGACGTTCACCGACCTGATCTGCGTCACGCCCGCGGGTGAGGTGGTGCTCGACAAGACGCCGTCCACGCTCGAGGACCAGTCGATTGGCGTGATGACGGGCCTCAACCAGCTTGCGGACCGGTTCGAGATCTCGCTGCACGACTTCTGCGCCGACCTCGACATCCTTGTGCACGGCACGACCACCGCTGACAACACGATGATCGAGATGAACGGCGCGCCGACCGGGTTGCTCGTGACCGAGGGCCACCGCGACGAGATCGAGATGCGGCGCGTCCACAAGGAACAGATCTGGGATCCGTCGTACCCCGCGCCGCCGCCGATCGCGCGACGGCGAGCGCGCATCGCCATCCCCGAACGACTCGACTTCCAGGGTGAGGTGCTCCTCCCCCTCGACGAGGACGCGGTCCGCAAGGGCGTGCAGCGCCTCAAGGCGCTCGGTGTCCGATCAATCGCGGTGATGTTCCTCTTCTCGTTCGTGAACTCCGAGCACGAACGCCGCGCCGGCGAGATCGTGCGCGAGGAGTTCCCCGACGTCGACCATGTGTCGCTGTCGCACGAGGTGATGGCACGTGGCCCAGAGTTCGAGCGGGTTTCCACCACATTGGTGAACGCATATGTGGCTCCGAAGATCTCGCTCTACGTCAACCAGCTCCAGGAGAGCCTGCGCGCGGCGGGCTACGGCGGACCGCTACTCATCATGCAATCGACCGGTGGCGTGATGCCGCCGGAGTATGTGTCCAAGCGCGCGGTGTCGCTCCTCGCGTCGGGACCGACCGGCGGCGTGATGGGCGCAGCGCTCGCGGCCAGCAAAGTGGGCGTCCTCGACTTCGTCTCGATCGACATGGGCGGCACGAGCTTCGACGTGTGCCTCGTCCGCGGCGGTCGCCCAGAGATCAAGACCGACTGGAACTGGCGCTACCGGTATTACATCGGCATGCCGATGGTCGACGTGCAGAGCGTGGGCGCCGGCGGCGGCTCGATCGCGCGCGTGCGTCAAGGCGCGCTGCTCGTCGGCCCCGAGAGCGCAGGATCCCTCCCGGGTCCGGTGAGCTACGGCCGCGGCGGCACCCACCCCACGGTGACCGACGCCGACGTGGTTCTCGGCTACATCCCCACCGAGAGCTTCGCGGGCGGGCGCATGAAGCTCGACGTTGAAGCGGCCCGTGCGGCCATCGCTCGCGAGGTGGCGGAGCCACTCGGCGTCGACGTTGTCGATGCCGCGTGGGGTATCGAACGCATTGTCAACGCCAACATGGCGAACGCCACGCGCCGTGTACTGGCATCGCACGGCGCCGACCCTCGCACGCTCGCCATGATCGCCTTCGGTGGCAATGGCTCGGTCCACGCGTGGGCCGTCGCTAAGGAGCTCGGCATCGACCGCGTGCTCGTCCCGAAGGCGGCACCCGCGTTCTCGGCGCTCGGCGTGCTCGTGGCCGACTACGTCGTCGATGTGGTGCGCGCCTACGTGGTGCCGCTCTCGCAGGTTGACGTCGCGCGTGTTCGCTCGCTGCTGAGCGACCTTCAAGAGGAAGCCGGCAAGGAGCTCGATCCAACCGGCCTTGCCGACTCTGAGATCGACGTCGGTCTGTACGCGCAGATGTGCTACCCGGGCCAGAACTTCGACATGAGCGTGCCGCTCCTCGAAGGCCCGATGATCGACGAGCCAGGCCTGCTCGACCTCGCGGAGCGGTTCCATGACCAACACGAGTCCGAGCGAGGGTTCGCGTTCCGAAACCAGCAACCGCTCTTGCGTGGCGTGCGCCTCATCGCGCGCGGCCGCACGCCCAAGCCCGAACACCTCGCCGAGCTCGGAACGGTCACACTCGCCGCCTCGGCCCGCACCGGCACGCGCCCCGCGTATTTCGGCGATGGCTTCATCGACACCGGAGTGTTCGACGGCGCGCGCCTGGGCCCGGGTGCTGAGGTGCAAGGACCAGCACTCATCGAAGAGCCGTTCACCGTGGTTGTCGTCCCACCGGGCGGACGAGCCCGACTCGACGAAACGGGCAACTACCAGCTCGAGCTTCCCTAGCTCGTGCCGGTCTGGCTCACGGAGCACGAGCATGCGGTGGTCGCGGCTGCGGCCGACCGGCTGATCCCACCGTACGAGGAACACCCGGGCGGCGCGGCGCTGGGTGTCGCCGACTACATCGACGGGCTCCTCAGCGCATTCGAAGTCGATCCGCCGCGCATCTGGGCCGGCGGGCCGTTCTCTGGTCGCGCCGGCGGCGAGAGCAGCTTTGACCAGTTCATAGAGCTCAGCGCGCTCGAGGAGCTCGCCTGGCGAACCCGCATCGAAGGCTCCAAGGGCATGGTCGAGCGCGAGCGCAACGGCGCCATCATCGGGTGGCAACAGCAGTACCGGGAAGGGATCGCGGAACTGGGTCGCGACTTCCTCGATTTGGCACCGGAGGAGCAAGACGCGCGGCTCCAGCAACACCGCGAGTTCAAGCGACTGCTCTATGTGCACGCATGCGAGGGGGCGTACGCCGCGCCTGAATATGGCGGGAACCGTGGCCTCACGGGGTGGACCGCCATTCAGTTTGATGGCGACGTGCAGCCTCGCGGCTACACCGATGAGGAAGTCGCCGGACGTGCCTGATCGCGGAGCTCGCTGCGAACGCAGCGAATGGAGCGAATGGAGCGAATGGAGCGAATGGAGCGAGCTTCCACTTGTCGCTCCTCGAACGCATGCTGCGAGCGGAAGTAGCGAAGTGGGAGCAGCGCAATGGTGATGGAATGCGATGCGGTGATCGTCGGCACCGGGCCGGCGGGCGCCACGGTCGCGGAGGTGCTCACTGCGGCGGGCTGGTCGGTCGTGATGCTCGAAAAGGGTCGGAACCATCTCCTCTCTTTGGAAGCGCCATTCGGACCGCTCGGCCACGTCAGTAACGACGAGCTCAAGATGCACCACCGACACTTCCTCGGCCCTGACCCGTGGCTGGAACCGCGAACGTTCCGCCGCGAGGAAAGCGACGGCGATCGCATCTACACCGGTGATGTGAACAACCTGCCGTCCACCGTGGGCGGTGGCGGCATGCACGCCGACGGGAAGCTGCCGCGCTTCCGAGAGAACGACTTTCACGCGAGATCGGAACGCGGCCCGATGGACGACGCGGAGCTCGTCGACTGGCCGGTCGACTACGACGAGCTCGAGCCGTACTACGCCGAGGCCGAGCGAGTGGTTGGCGTGGCCGGAGATGCGAATGCAAACCCGTTCGCCGCGTGGCGCTCAGGCCCGTACCCGATGCCTCCCGGTGCCGACATGTTCTGCGCAGTGCTCACTTCGGAAGCTGCCACGAAGCACGGCTTCCACCCGTACCGCGCGCCCAGCGGCGTCAACAGCGTGGAGTACGACGGGCGCCCCGCGTGCAACAACTGCGGGTTCTGCGCATACTTCGGCTGCCCGATTGAAGCGAAGGGCGATCCCGTCGCACCGCTTCGCCATGCACTGCGCACCGGCTTGTGCGACATCCGACCCGAGTCCTATGTGACCGACGTGCTGCTCGACGGCACCGGACGCAAGGCTCGCGGCGTTCGCTACCTCGACGTGAACGGCGACGCCCACGACGTAAATGCCCGCCACGTCATCCTTGGAGCCGGCGCGTTCGAGACGCCGCGCCTGTTGTTGCGTTCCCAGATCGGGAACCCCGACATCGTCGGTCGGTTCCTCATGTACCACTTCCAGACGTTCGCGCTCGGCATCTTCCCGTTCCGGCTCCACGCACACCGCGGACGCGCAGTCACGCACTTGCACGACGATCCAATCGTCCCAGACGACCTCGCGCTCGCCGCCGCACGCGACGCCGGACTCCCGTGGTTCCGCGGCGGGATCGTCGAGCACGGCGGCGCGTCGCACCCGATCAGCGAGGCGATCCATCTGCCACCCGGACTCGAGCACACGCGATTGATGCTGGCGTCGCCGATGCGCGATCGCATGGCCGCGTTCACGATGCAGGGCGAGGACATGCCACAGGCAACCAACCGGATCGATCTCGACCCACACGTCGTCGACGCGTGGGGCATTCCCGCTGGGCGCGTCACGTACTCCTCGCACCGCCACGAGGTTGAGTGCTCGAAGCACTGGGCACCGCGGCTCGAGGCCGTCCTGCGCGACGCCGGGGCCACGCACACGTTCTGGGCCACGTCGCCTCCCCTCCCGGAGCATGCGGCCCGGCGGCGCATCCCGAACCCGAGCCCGATCTCTCGCCACGTGATGGGCACGGCCCGGATGGGGAGCGATCCAACGACCAGCGTCTGTGACCCGTGGCAGCGCCTGCACGACGTCGACAACGTGGTGATCGCCGACTCATCGGTGTTCCCCACCAGCACGGGGTATGGCCCGACCCTCACGATCGTGGCCCTGGCGATCCGAGCGTCTCGTGCCCTCGCCGGCCTCGACCCGCTCCGTTCCATCCGACCCTCGGGTCCCGCCGCGTAAGTCACCCAGCGTAAGTGTCACCGCGGCGGATGCCATGATGACCGCTCGTGCACAAGACCCTTCGCAGACTCCTCTACGCCCTCGCAGTCGCGGCCGTCATCACCGCGCTCACCGCGGCCGGGCTCTCGGCTGGCACCTTCGACGGCTTCCAGCGGCGAGCGTCGGACAACCTGTTCCCGTCGGCCGCCACCGACAAGCGGATCGTGGTGCTAGCGGTTGATGCCAAGACAATTCGGCTGCTCGACAACCAAGTGACCCCGCCACGCGACGCGCAAGCCCTCATCGGACGACAACTCACGGCAGCCGGTGCCGCAGTTGTGGTCTGGGACTTCGTCTTCTCGGGAGCGAAAGACGAGGATCTCGACTTCGCAACTGCGCTCGCCGAGATGCGCGCTCCAATTTTGGGAGCGTCCTACAAGTCGACCCATCCAGCGACGGATGATGACGTACTCGACGTCACTTTTCTCCAAGGCCCAGAGCCCTACTTTGCCGAGGCAGGCAACACGCAGGTCGCCCACGTGAACGTTACGAACGATCCGTCCGACGGAGTGATCCGCTCGCTCTCTCTCATCTATGACGACGGACGCAACTTCATCCCGTCGCTGGCATTGGCCGCCCTGCGCGCGTTCAACGGCGAGACCGGTCCGATCACTCGGATCGCACCCGACGGCGTACAGATAGGTGATCGGTTCATCCCTACCGAGGGGCGGCATTCGTTGCGCATCAACTTTGCGGCTGGGCTCGACGAAGTGGGCAAGGACCGCGCCATCGTTTCTGCCGCTGATGTGATCACCGGTAGTGCCAACCCGGCACGTTTCAGGAACAAGATCGTCTTCGTCGGCACCACGGAACCCATAGCCGGTGACGCCAAGCTCGCACCGGTCGACAAGTCGAACACATTCCCAGGTGTACTCATCCACGCCAACGCGCTGAACACAATGCTCACAAACTCCTACCTCGAGCCGGTCTCCGACACTGAGAACGCGGTCACGGCCGGGCTTCTGGCACTTCTGGTCATGCTCTCCGTCTTGTTCTTCCCCGTCTGGGCTGCGATCCTCGTCGTGTTCGCGCTGATCGTCGGTATTCCAACGGTCTTCCCCGGCGCCTATCTCGCAGTCGCGGTGATCCGCTTCGATCATGGCGACATCATGAACATCATCTACGGGCTGCTCGCAATCGTGCTGGCGTTCATCGGCGGACTCGCTATTAAGTACGTCACCGAGACTCGGCAACGCCGCCGTGTGTCGTCGTTGTTCGCCCAATACGTCCCTGAAGAGGTCGCGCGCCAACTCGAGGAGTCGGGCGCGCTCGACTCGCACATCGAGGGAGAGCGCGTCGACGTCGGGTTGTTCTTCTGCGACCTGCGCGGATTCACCTCGCTATCGGCGACGCTCGAGCCAACTGAGGTTCGGGCGATGCTCAACCACTTCTACGATCTCCTCACCGAAATCATTCACAGCCACCGCGGTACGGTGCTCAAGTTCGTGGGTGACGAGGTGTTCGCCGTGTTCGGTGCACCTCTCCCGATCCCGAACAACGCGCAAGCCACGCTCGACTGCGCGATCGAGATCCAGGCTCGGGCCACCGAGCTCGACGCCCTCCTCGCCGACCTCAATATTCCACCGGTGAAGTTCGGCATCGGCATGAACGTGGGCGACGTGGTGGCCGCACACATCGGTGGTGGGCGCCGTCGTCAGTACGACATCGTGGGCGACACCGTGAACCTCGGGAGCCGCCTGTGCAGTCAGGCCGGCAAGGGCGAGATCGTGCTCCCAGAGAAGATGATCGAGCGACTCGTGAACGTGCCGCCGATGGAGTCGATGGGCGCCGTCGCGCTCAAGGGACTCGAAGAGCCGGTCCCACTCTTCAAGGTGGTTGTCGGCGAGTCCGAACCCCGACAACCGACCCCATCACCGGCACCAGCACCAACCGCAGCGCCGACCTAACGACTCGCTTGCGCCTGACGCTCCTGGTACTCACGAAGCGCGCTTTCGGGGACGACCACTCGCCCGTCTCGCTTCCCGGCAAGCAGTTCGCCGCTGAGAATCAACTCCCAAGCGTCGGTGCCGTGTAACCCGAGCACACGAGCCACTTCGGAAACCCGCAGGGCGCGCTCTTCCATGCTCAAAGCGTATTCCTTTCAGAGGTCCTCGAAATCGGGAAGAAACTTGCCGACGATGATCGCCACTGCCCTCTCGAGCTCCCGTCTGCGATCGGAGAGCAACCCATCGATCTCCAATGCGCCGTCGAGCGCGAAGAGGACCACCGTCGCCTCCGCTCGTGTCAGAACGATCTCGTCAGGTAGCGGCTCTCCGTACATTGAAGAGTCATGACGTTGGTGCGAAGCACCAGTGACGGGGACGCGACGATCCCGCTCCTGGGCCGTGGGTTCGGAGTCAGTGCGGCTCGCGGACCCCAGGGGTAGCGAGCAACCGGCGCACGACCGGCGGCAGCCGCCCCCCGGCAAGGTCGGCGAGGGTCACTGCTTCGAGCACTGCCCGCAGGCTCGCGCGAAGCGCGATCCACACTTCGGGAAGGTCTTGGGCGGCACCATCGGCCCGCACCGCCTCAGGACGCACTCCCTGCACCGCGGCGAGAGGACCCTCGACCGCTCGGATGATGTCGGCAAGGCTGATCTCCTTGGCGGCACGCGCGAGTTGGTAGCCCCCATCGGCACCGCGTTGCGCCCGAACAATCCCGGCGTGGCGCAGCTCCCGCAGGATGTTCTCGAGGAACCGCAGCGGGATCTGCTGCGCTCGGGCGAGGTCTTCGCCCTTCACAGGCGTTTCGCGGGGAGCGGCCGCGAGCTCAGCACCAGCACGAATCGCGTAGTCGACCTTGGCGGTAATCCTCATCGCTTCGAACCACCTTATGGAGGAAGTGCTGCCTGATGGGGGAAGTGCTGGCCCCGGGCCGCCCCGCCCGGCTTGACCGGGCCCGGCCTTGGTTCCTATTCTTTACCATTCCGATCGAGAAAGTCGAGAAACCACATGGATCTCTTCGTCGTCGCCATCGCGGGCTTCTTCGCGTCGATGGTGGATGGCGCGCTCGGCATGGGCTTCGGGCCCACGTCGTCGAGCATCCTGCTGAGCAACGGCCTATCACCGGCGTTGGTCTCGACGACCGTAAACCTCGCAAAGATCGCCACTGGCCTCGTCGCGGGCGTCTCGCATTGGCGGTTCAACAACATCGATCGCCAGCTCGTGTTCCGGCTGGCCATCCCGGGTGCGCTCGGTGCGCTCGTTGGGGTCACGGTGCTCGCGAACATCAACGGCGACGACCTGAGACCGTATCTCGCAGCCATGCTGATCCTCGTCGGGCTTCGCATCCTCGTGCGGTTCAGCCGACCGCTCCCCCTCGCACCCGACATCAACGATCCGAACGTACGCGACGACGCTCCTCCTGAGTTCGACAGGACCGGGGTCGAGATCGCCGCGGCAGCCGGCGGCATCACGAACGGCCTTGTCGGCGCGTGGGGACCGGTCGTGACGCCCTTCCTCTTGCACCGAGGTCTGACGCCGCGCTTCGCTGTGGGTTCGGTCAACACCGCCGAGGTGGCGGTTGCCACGGTCTCCGCTGGCGCCTTGATCGGTTCGCTCGGCGGCAGCGGGCTGGACTGGGAAATCCTGCTGGCGATGCTTGGGGGTGGCGTGATCGCCGCGCCGATCGCCGCTCTGGTCGTGCGGTTCATTCCGGCGCGCGCACTGGGGCTCGCCGTCGCCCTGCTCCTGCTCGTGACGAATGCCCGAGAGCTGATGGGCACCTGGGATCCTTCGAGTGGCCGATGGGCGATCTACTTGCTGATCGTGATCCTCATTGCCGGCGCGGTCGTGCGACCGCGCTTCATGCGAAGCACTCCCTGACCGAGTACCTGACCGAGACCCTCAGCTCGAACTGAAGTCGAACACCTTGGCCGCAGTACCGCCGACGATGGCGCGGACTTCATCGTCGGACACACCCTCGAATTGGTCGGCGGCGATCTCTTGCGACTTCGGCCACGTACCTTCCGGATGCGGGTAATCGTTGCCCCACATGAGCATCTCGACGCCGGTGATGTGCCGATTGTTGATGGCCACCGGGTCGCACATGAACGTGGCGTGCGCCTGACGTCGAAGCAGCTCGCTCGGCTTCAGGGAGAGCTTCGGTCGCGCCCACATGATGTGGTCTTCGTAGATGGCGTCGGCCTGAGTCATGATCCACCCGAGCCACGCCGCACCCGTCTCCACAGTCACGATGCGCAACGTGGGGAACCGGTCGAGCGCGCCACCCGCGGCCAGGTTGAGCATGACCATCGGGCCGTCGAGCTGCGCGCCGAGCAGATAGTTGATGACCGCGCCGCCGTTGCCACGCACCACTCGAGGTTCGTGGCCGGTGCCGGAGTGGAACGTGAGGGGTAGCCCGATCTCTTCGGCGACGGCCCAGAACCGGTCGTACTCGGGGTCGTTGTATGGGCGCTGCTCCACCCGCGCTGGCAGGAAGAGCGAGCGGCACCCTCCATCGGCCAGGCGCTTCGCTTCGTCAACAGCCGCGTCGATATCGAGCATCGGCACGAGACCGACAGCGAGCAGTCGCGGGTTCCCGGAGAACATCTCTTCGGCCCAGCTGTTGTAGGCGCGGCAGAGCGCGAGCTGAAAGCGCGCGTCATCGGACGAGAAACACGCTTGGAGCGCGAACGTCGGGAAGATCACCTCACTGGTGACGCCGTCTTTCTCCTGGTCGCGAATCCGGTCGTCGGCATCGAAGTCGCCGACGATCGCCACTTCGCGCTCATCGGCTGTCATGAGCTTGCGAGGGCCCATCCCCTCCACGAACAGCGTGCGCCATCCGTCCTTCGTCTCGATCTTGGGCACCCGATCGGCAAACTCCTTGTCGACCCGCTCGGCATAGAGCTCGATCGGCTCCGTGACGTGCGAATCGGTCGAGATGAAGGTGGCGTTGCGGTACGTATTGATCATGGGGTGGGTCGCTCCGGAGGCCGTGGGGGCGTCGCCTCTCAACGCTACCAACCGCGGCTCGGCAGGCTCCTCGACGCGCTGCCACAGTCTTGGTGCGGTTGCCGACGTATCCTCTGCCGCGTGACCCCTGAATTGGTGATCGACGCCGACACGCACGTCACTGAGCCGGCCGACCTCTGGAGCTCCCGGGCGCCCAAGAAGTACCTCGACCAGGTGCCGCAACTCGTCCGCGACAAGTCCGGGCGCGACATATGGCTGTTCGGCGACAAGACCGTCTCGGTCGTGGGAATGACCGCCACGGCGGGCTGGCCCCGCCCGTTCCCCGACGGCCCGCCGACCTTGGACGAATGCCCGCCAGCGGCATACGACGCTGCCGCGCGGATCGCGCACATGGACGATCTCGGCGTGTGGGCGCAAGTGCTCTATCCCAACGTTGCCGGTTTCGGGAACCAGCATTTCCTCTCGAGCGACGATGAGGAGCTCAAGCTCGTCTGCGTGCGGGCGTACAACGACTTCTTGCGCGACTTCGCATCGATCGACGACCGCCGCTTCGTGACCATCATGGCCACGCCCTTCTGGGACGTCGACGCCGCCGTCGCCGAGATCGAACGGTGCGCGTCAGCCGGACACCGCGGCGTGCTGTTCACGGGCGAGCCGCAACGCTTCGGGTTCCCATTTCTCGGCGAAGCACACTGGGACCCGATCTGGAGCGCCGCGCAAGCAGCGCAGCTCCCCATCCACTTCCACATCGGCGGTGGCGATCCGTCCACGTCATTCACACCCGAACGAATGCGAGCGCACGGGACCGCCGCGACCTATGCGTACACCGCCACCGAGCTCTTCCTGAAGAACGGACTGCAAGTCGCCGACCTCCTCACCAGTGGCGTGCTTCCCCGATTCCCCGATCTGAAGTTCGTCTCAGTCGAGAGCGGCATCGGCTGGGTGCCGTTCGTGCTCGAAGCGGCCGATTACGCATACCTCGAAGGCCGCCCCGACCGCACCAGCGAGTGGGAGCTCCTCCCGTCTGAGTACTTCGCCCGCCAGGTCTACGCCTGCTACTGGTTCGAGACGGTTGCGCCCAAGCGCCTGCTCGCCGAGATCCCGAACGATCGCATCCTCTTCGAGACCGACTACCCACACCCAACCTGCCTCTTCGGCAACGTCCGCGAACAGATCGACATCGGACTGGCCAACGCCACTGCCGAGCAGCGACACAAGATCCTCTGGGCGAACGCCGCTGAGCTCTACAACATCGCTACGCCGTAATCGGCGCGACTGCGTGGGGAACGCCATGAAGGTGATCGAAGTGTTCGCCGACATCTGGTGCCCGTTCACGCACGTTGGGCTTCGACGCCTCGTCGAGCAACGGGCGCTCCGTGGACGTGACGACGTTGTGCTGCACGCCAGGGCATGGCCGTTAGAGCTGGTCAACGGTGCTCCGCTCGCAGGCGACTTCGTGAGTACCGAGGTTCACGCGCTTCGCAAATCGGTCGCACCGGATCTCTTCACGGGCTTCGATGCGAAGCGGTTCCCGGATTCCACGATCCCGGCGCTCGCGCTCGCTGCTACTGCATACAAGCACGATGATCGTGTCGGCGAGCAGGTAAGTCTCGAGCTTCGCAACGCGCTCTTCGAGCGCGGCTCCGACATCGGTGACCCCGGCGTCCTTGCAGAGATCGCCAACGCCCTCGGCATCGAACAGGAGGGCGACGAATCCGAGCGTTGGGTTCACGACGAGTGGCACGAAGGCAAGGCGCGCGGAGTGCTCGGCTCACCGCACTTCTTCGTCGACGGCCAAGGGTTCTTCTGCCCCACGCTGACGATCAACCATGTCGGTGACGAGCTCAAAGTAAACATCGACCTCGAAGCGTTCAACGCATTCAACGCGTTCGTCTTCGACGACTGATCCCGAACACCGTTCCGGAGGTGTCATGCGAATCGGAATCATCACACCGATCATCATCTTGCTTCCGAGATCCCACAACGAGTGGGAGGTCAACGCTTCCGTCGACGACCTCGTGGCCGTCGCCACCGCGGCGGACCGGCTCGGCTATCACCATCTCACCGCGAGCGAGCACATTGCGGTGCCCGTGGGGGTCGAGGCGCGCCGCGGCAAGCGCTACTGGGACTTGCTCTCCACCTTGTCATTCCTGGCCGCACACACGCGCTCAATCCGGCTCGCGACGAACATGGTCGTGCTGCCGTACCACCACCCACTCGAGATCGTGAAGCACTACGGCACGCTCGACCTGCTCAGTGGCGGGCGGTTGATTCTGGGCGTTGGCGTCGGCTCGCTACGCGAGGAGTTCGAGCTGCTCGACAAGGGATTCGCGGGGCGAGGCGACCGGGCCGACGACGCGCTGCGGGCGATCCGGGCGTCGTGGGGCCAGCGCGAGCCGCGCTACGACGGCGAGCACTACGCGTTCGGCGACGTGGTCGTGGATCCCGCAGGCATCCAGGAGCGCGTGCCGCTCTGGATCGGTGGCCGGACCGATCGTTCGCTGCGCCGCGCGTTCGAGCACGGCGACGCATGGGTGCCCTTCCTGCTCGGCCCCGATGAGGTTCGCTCGATGCTCGACCGCGCTGCGGAATCACCGGCGGCGCAAGCGCGACCTCAGGCGCTCGATGTCGCGCTGTGGCCAGAGCCAGCCCTCGACGTGCTCCGCGAACCGGAGCGGATCCGTGAGCAGTTCGACGAGCACGTGGCCGCAGGCGCCACCATCCTCAACTACCGCTTCCCGAGCCGGTCGCTGGAGCACCACCTCGAGCAGATGGAGGCGCTGCCGGAGATCCTCGACTTCTCATGGGAGACCTGACCAACGTTCGTTCTTCTTGGTGAGTGGTGTGTCACACCCCTGCGCGAGAATCGACCCATGGTGACCGAAGCTGTGCTGCTCGACTTCTATGGGACGCTCGCTCGGGCGACGAGATGGTTGTCCGTCGACGTTGTGCTCGCCGAGCATGGCGTGGAGCTGTCCGAAGACGTGCGCAAGCGCTTCTGGCAGGGCGAGCTCGACGGCGTTGAGCACCTGGAGCACTCGCGGAGCCGCGACCACTACGTGAGCTGGCAGCAGGAACGACTGCTCGGCATGCTCGCCCAGACCGATCTGCACCCCGGCGAGTACGAGATCGTCACCGAGAAGCTGCGCGACGGGAACGAACAGCGTTCGCTCGAGGCCTACGACGAGGTGGTTGAGGTGCTCGGCGCACTCCGCAGCCGTGGGCTCGCGATCGCAATCTGCTCGAACTGGGACTGGGATCTTGCCGAAGCCGTCGAAGAGGCCGGCCTGACCGACGCCGTCGACGTGATCGTGTCGTCGGCGTGGGCGGGAGCCCGCAAGCCTCACCCGAGGATCTTCGAGCACACATTGGAGAAGATCTCCGTGGCTCCTGAGGCGGTCGTGTTCGTAGGTGACACCTGGGGGCCCGACGTGGTGGGCCCCCGGGCGTATGGGATGCGGCCCGTGTACCTTCGCCGGGAGGATCACTGGCCCGACGACACCGCACCGGCCGACGTGACCGGCGACGGGATTCCGATCGGCCTTGATCTGCGAGCAGTACTCGACGTCATCACCCCCGAATGACGTGAAGCGCCAGAATCGAAGAGGGAGGGCCCATGACCACCACGATGTCCCGGCCAAACACCCCCGCCACACCAGCGCTCGACGCACACGCGTTGGTCGGTGCTTTACGCGCCGCTTTCGTCGCCGGTCATACGCAGTCCTACGAGTGGCGCCGCGACCAGTTGCGCGCCATGCGCACCATGCTGGTGGAACGTGAGCCGGAGTTCATGGACGCGCTCGCCACCGACATGGGCAAGCCTCCCGCCGAGGCCTACGCCGCCGACATCGGGTTCGTCGTCTCGGAGATCGATTACACGCTTCGGCGCTTGCGCCGTTGGATGCGACCACAGCGGGTGCACGCCCCGCTCGTCACCAAGCCGTCACGGGCCCGGCTCGTCCGTGAGCCGCTCGGCGTCGTGCTCGTAATCGCGCCGTGGAACTACCCCGTGCACTTGCTGCTCGCACCCATGGTGGGCGCGCTGGCTGCCGGCAACTGCATAGTCGCGAAGCCGTCGGAGGTGACTGCGAACACCTCGGCCCTGCTGGCCCGGCTCATCCCGGAGTATCTCGACACCAAGTGTGTGAAAGTCGTGGAGGGCGGCGTCACCGAGACGCAGGCACTGCTCGCCGAGCAGTTCGACCACATCTTCTACACGGGCAACGGCACAGTCGCTCGTGTCGTGCTCGAAGCGGCAGCCAAGCACCTCACGCCGGTCACCCTCGAGCTCGGCGGCAAGAGCCCGGTCATCATCGACGAGTCGGCCAACCTAGAGGTTGCCGCTCGTCGCGTCGCATGGGGCAAGTTCCTGAACGCGGGCCAAACCTGCATCGCCCCCGACTACGTCCTGGTGGCGAAGCCGGTCGCCGACAAGTTCGTGGAGCACGTGCGTCGAGCGGTGTTCGACTTCTACGGCCCCGACCCAAAGGACAGCCCCGACTACGCGCGGATCGTCGACGGGCGGCATTGGAAGCGCCTCGTCGCGCTCCTCGACTCGGGCACCGCGACGATCGGCGGGCAACACGACGAGAAGTCGCGCTATCTCGCGCCCACCGTGCTGCGCGATGTGGCCCCCGACTCCCCTGCCATGCAGGAGGAGATCTTCGGGCCAGTGCTCCCGGTGCTCACCGTCGACAGCGTCGATGAGGCCATCGCGTTTGTGAACAACCGCGACAAGCCGCTCGCGCTCTACCTGTTCTCAGAATCCGGGAGCGTGCAACAGCGCGTGCTCGAACTCACGAGCAGCGGCGGCGCCTGCATCAACGCCACGATGTTCCAGGTGGTCGTCCGCGGGCTCCCCTTCGGGGGTGTCGGACCGAGCGGGAACGGCGCGTATCACGGTCGATCCACCTTCGAGACGTTCAGTCACACCAAGAGCGTCTTGCGCAAGAGCGCGCGCCCCGACCCTGCGCTCGCCTACCCGCCATACACGGCGCGCAAAGACAAGCTCCTCCGCCGCTTCCTGTAAGCGAGGTGCACCCCCGCTCGCGCAACTACCCGACGGGCTTGACGTTCTGAGCTTCTTCACCCTTACGGCCGGGGCCGACGTCGAACTCGACGGCCTGACCTTCCTCGAGCGACCGGTAGCCGTCGCCTGAGATCGCGGAGAAGTGCACGAACACATCGGGCTCGCCCTCACGAGCGATGAACCCGAAGCCCTTTTCGGCGTTGAACCACTTCACGGTGCCGGTAGCCACGAAACGTGCCCCCTTGATATTGCGAGGGAGCATCGCTGATACACCCTCACCCCTTGCAGTGACGACGGCACGCTACACGGGCGCGGCACCCGAGTGAAGGGGGTGCCGATGGGTCAGCGAGGCAGTTCAGGCAGCGAGATCAGGCATAGCAGCGCAGCTCGACGGTGTTGCCGTCGGGGTCGTGCACGTACAGGCTCGTGGCCAAGCCTTGGGCGCCGAACAGGCCGTCGGCCGGCCCGTCGCCCACCACCTCGAAGCGCCCCGACGCTGCGAGTGCCGCGAGATCAGTCGGCTCGATCACGAGACACACGTGATCCAAGTTCATCCCCGACCGCGGCGCCGGGAAGAGATCGATGATGGTGCGCTCGTCGATACGCACCGACGGGAAGAACGTCTCCCCTCGCCGCCACTCGTCAACGCGCTCGGGTTGGAGACCAAGCGCGTCGCAGTACCACGCGAGCGAACGCTCCACGTCGGTGCAGTTCAGGACGATGTGGTCAAGACCGACGACCCGCACCATGGGGCTCAGCCTCTCGGAAGTCCGAGGATGCGCTCGGAGATGATGTTCTTCTGCACCTCCGACGTACCGCCGGCAATCGAGGCCGCCTTGCTCCACAACCACTGACGTTGCCACCGACCGTTCTCGGGCACGTCGTGCGCGCCGCGCCAGAGCGGTGACGTCTCTTCGCAGAGGTCGAGCGCCCGGGTGGACATGCTCTGGGTCATGTCGGTCCAGGCCAGCTTCACCCACGACGACTCCGGGCCAGGCTCCTCGCCGCGCGCCAAGCGCGAGAGGGTGCGCCAGTTGTGGAGTCGCAACACGCGCAGCTCCACGAACGACTGTGCGAGCTGGTCGCTGGCATCGATGTCGTCGAGGAGTCCGCGTTCGAGTGCGAGCGCGTAGAGGTCGTCGAGGTACACCTCGTGCACAACCTGTTCCTTGAACGGGAAGGCGGTGCCCCGCTCGTGGGCCAGCGTGGTGTTGGCTACCGCCCAGCCCTGGTCGAGCGTGCCCACGAGGTGCTCGTCGGGCACGAACACATCGGTGAAGAACACTTCGTTGAACTCGGCTTCGCCGGTGATCTGCACGAGCGGCCGCACTTCGATCCCGTCGGCCTCCATGTCGATCACGAGGTACGAGATGCCG
>CAMDCC010000027.1 GCA_945889545.1 Bifidobacterium breve
CGGGAACGCTGTCGAGGAGCTGCTGCGCTACGACTCGCCCGTGCAGTTCTCGCGACGCATCGCGCTCCAAGACATCGACATCGACGGGCAGCGCATCGAGCAAGGCTCGTTCATCTTCACGATGCTCGGCGCGGCCAACCACGATCCTGCACATTTCGGCCCCGACGCCGACGAGCTCGATCTCCGTCGACGCGACGCGCCTCACCACGTTTCGTTCGGCGGGGGCATCCACCACTGCCTCGGCGCGGTGCTCGCTCGCATGGAAGCACGTATCGCGATCGGCTCGTTCGTACGCCGCTTCCCGGGTGTGGCGCTCGCGACATCGGAACCAGCCTGGAACGGCCGCCTCGTCCTGCGCGGCCTCGACGCCCTCCCCGTCACCTTGGGCTGAGCACCACCGCCGAGATCTGCCTTCTCGGGGAAGAATCGGGTGTCAGAGCACCGGCTTCTTACCCGAGAAGCGCTGGCCCGGCCTCGCGCCAGAGAGCCTCCACCTCACTCGCGCCCAGTGCGGAGAGATCGATGCCGCGATCGATGGCGAGGCGCTCCATTGCCTCGAACCGGTCCCGGAATCGGGCGGCCCAACCGCGCAACGCCGACTCGGTGTCGACGCCGAGCCCGCGTGCCAGCGCGACGCTCGCGGCGAGCAGCTCTCCGAGCGTCGTCTCGGGATCGGAGCCGCCGCCGCGCAACGACGCGGTCGCGGCATCGATGCGTTCGAGCGAGCGATCCACATCACCGGGATCGAGACCGACCGAGGCGGCCTTGCGCATGAGCTTGTGCGCGTAGAGCAACGACGGCAGCCCGGGGGTGATGCCGGCCACGATCGACTCGGCGCCCTTCTCCTGCTTCTTGATCTGCTCCCAGTTCGCCATCACCGCGTCGCTCGTTTCGGCCGCGACGTCGCCGAACACGTGCGGGTGACGGTGCACGAGCTTGTCGTGGATGCCGCGCGCGATCTCGGCCATGCCGAAGGCACCGGCCTCCTCGGCGAGCACCGCGTGGAAGATCACCTGGTACAAGAGATCGCCGAGCTCGTCGACCAGGGCCACATACGCCGGATCATCAGGCGCGACGCCGTCGGGCGCATCGGCCGGCAACCGCTCGACCGCTTCCACCACTTCGTACGACTCTTCGAGCAGGTACCGCGTGAGGGAGTGGTGCGTCTGCTCGGCATCCCACGGGCACCCGCCTGGGCGTCGCAGCTGCTCCGCGAGCGCGAGCAGCCGAGCAAGCTCCTGGGATGCCGACGCCTGGGCCGACATCGGCGCGGCGGGGACGAACACCGACGTGAGGTGGTCGGGGGCAATCCCCCGGTCGAGCTCGGCGAGTGCGACCTCGCGCACGTCCTCATCGGCCAACCCGAGACGTGCGAGCACCGTGACGCTCGTGTCGGGCGGAAGGGTGTCGAGCAGCGTGACCTTGAGGTCGGAGAGGACGAGTGGGCTGTCGCACTGAGCGACCAGCATCGGACCGCTCGCCAGACCAATCCCTTCGAGATCGCGTGCATCGGCCAGTCGCGCGCCGCTGCTCATCGGATCGACACCCAGCCTTGTCCACGCGATGTCGGCGAACGACAAGCCGGCAATCAGCTCGACGGAAACACGGCCCGCGCGCGCGGCCTCGTGCAGCAACACGACGGTTCGCTCAGCCACGCCTGGACTCCCCGGCACCGCGTACGCCACCTCGCCGTGCGCGGCTGCCTCGGTGATGAGCGTCTCGACGATCCCGGCGTAGACGGCGTCGAGATCGGGGCCGGCGTCGTAGCGGTCGTCGAACGATTCGAGCGCGAGACCCTCGGCGCGCAGATCGTCGACGGCCGGGTGGCGCGCCGTGCGAACGAAGCGCCGCTCGCAGCGCGTGAGTGCGGCGCGCGCGGCAGGAGTGACGAGGTCGGCGCCCGCAGGCCCGAGCCCGACGACCACGACCCGTCCGGACGTGGTCATCGCGTCAGCCTGCGGCGCTCGTCACGCCGGGCGGGAGCACCTGCCCATTGGCCCGGTCCCACGTGCCGTAGCGAGGGTCGACCTCGACGGCTGTGTTGCGCGTGGCTGTCTCCAGCACGCTCACGACCGCAACGGAAGCGAGCTCCGCACTCGTGGGTTGGTCCGTGACGAGGATCAGATGAAACCC
The DNA here is from genome assembly GCA_945889545.1 of Bifidobacterium breve. Taxonomy (GTDB): domain Bacteria; phylum Actinomycetota; class Acidimicrobiia; order IMCC26256; family PALSA-555; genus SHVJ01. Next base: position 2,134 of record CAMDCC010000027.1, read on the forward strand.
AAACTCGGTCTCCACGGGATCCGAGACCACACCGATTGGCTGCGTGGTCGCGGCCGCGAGGAACGGCTCGACCGCACCGGCTAGCCCGTCGAGGCATCCGTAATAACCGCCCGTCTCCGCAGATCCAGCGTCGGTGGAGTTGGAGACCGCGAGCTCAGCGAAGTCGACGCCCGCATCGAGCTGACCCTTGATGGCTTCTGCTGCGAGCTGAGACTCCACGAGGATGTGCGACACGTACCGACCCGACGGGCACTCCGCCGCCGCGGCTTCCACGAGCGCGGGAGTTGGTGCAGCGATGAGCTCGCGCTGGAGGATCGCGACTGCGGTCCAGCGCGTGATGAGTCGCTTTCGAAACCACTCCGGCATCGCACCGAATGCTTCGATGCCGCCGACCGCCGACTCCGCGAGCGTCGTGGCCTCGATCTCATCGGCCCGTGTGGATTCGAGGCCTTCACGCTCGACCCGCTGACGCACGATCTCTTGAGCGATCCGCAAACCGACCCAGCTCGCCGCCAAGTTCGCGGTCACCGAGCCCTCGTCGGTCAGCGTGAACGGCTCGCTCCCACTCTGCTCGATGAGGCCTTGGAGGATCTCGTTCTCCGCGAGCGCCTCGAGCTCGTCGTCAATCGAGGGCTGCGAGACGCTATGGCCACCGACCGTGAAGGCCGGCGGACCATCGCCCGCCGCGAGCACCACGGTGCCGACAACGAGCGCGAGCACGACAGCGCCCGCAAGCACGAGAGGAATGAACCGGCGCATTCGGAGGACTCTAGTTTTCCGGGTCTGCAGGAATCAGTTCGGCCAACAGAGCCGTGAGTGCGGCTGCCGTCTCGTGCGGTGCCGCCTTCAGCGGCACGAGGACCTCTTCGGTACTCACCTTCGAGCCGGGCGCGAGACGGTTGAGGCGCACCTTCTGCGAGTCGCGCAGCTGGAGTCCGCGGATGCGCGCCGCGCCACCACCCACCACGACGCTGCGCACGCCCACCCGCACACACTCGGCGCGCAAACGTGCGACCTCGAGCAGCGCCTCGGCAGGAGGAGGGGGCGGGCCATAGCGGTCAGTCCACTCCTTTCGTACGTCCTCGACATCGGTGGGCTCGGTCACTGCGGCCAGTCGGCGGTACGCCTCCATACGCACGTCGTCGCGCGCTACGTACTCGCGAGGGAGATGCGCGTCGACGGGCAGGTCGATCGTCACCTCCACCGGTTCGGACGGAACCTCGCCGGTGAGCTCACCGACGGCCTCGGTAACCATCTGGCAATAGAGGTCGAACCCGACGGCAGAGATGTGCCCCGACTGCTCCCCGCCTAAGAGGTTGCCCGCGCCGCGGATCTCGAGGTCGCGCATCGCGATCTTGAAGCCGGAGCCGAGCTCGGTGAGCTCACCGATCGTCTTGAGCCGCTCGTACGCCTCTTCGCTGAGCTGTCGATCGCGCGGATGGAGCAGATAGGCGTACGCCCGCTGACCCCGTCGTCCGACCCGCCCACGCAGCTGGTACATCTGCGCCAGACCAAGACGATCGGCCCGGTCGACGACCAGCGTGTTCACGGTGGGGATGTCCAAGCCGCTCTCCACGATCGTCGTACACACGAGCACATCGAACTCGCGCTCATAGAAGTCGAGGACTACCTTCTCGAGACGCGCCTCGTCCATCTGGCCATGGGCGATCGCGACGCGCGCCTCCGGCACCAGATCGTGCACATGCTCGGCGACGAAGTCGATGTCTTTCACCTGATTGTGGACGAACAGCACCTGGCCTTCGCGAAGCAGCTCGCGTCGGATGGCCTCGGCCACCGCGCGGTCGTCGTATTCGCCCACGAACGTGAGGATCGGCTGGCGTTCCTCGGGTGGCGTGTTGACGAGCGAGAGATCGCGAATCCCCGTGAGCGACAGCTCGAGGGTGCGCGGGATCGGCGTGGCCGAGATCGCCAATGCGTCCACGCTGGTGCGCATCGCTTTGATGCGCTCCTTGTGCTGCACGCCGAAACGCTGCTCCTCGTCGATGATGAGCAAGCCGAGATCGCGAAACGCGATGTCCTCGGAGAGCAAGCGGTGCGTCCCGATCACCACGTCGACGTCGCCGCTTGCGAGATCGCGAACCACCGCCGCTTGATCTTTGGAAGAGAGGAACCGCGAGAGCACCTCGACCCGTACCGGATAGTTGGCGAAGCGGTCACGAAACGTCTGACCGTGTTGGCTCGCCAGCAACGTGGTGGGCACAAGCACTGCCACCTGCTTGCCGTCCTGCACGGCCTTGAACGTGGCGCGCACGGCAACCTCGGTCTTGCCGAAGCCGACATCGCCGCACACGAGACGGTCCATGGGCACGTCGCGCTCCATGTCGGCCTTCACCTCGGCGATCGCCTGCACCTGGTCGGGCGTCTCCTCGTACGGGAACGCCTCTTCCACTTCGTGCTGCCAGGGCGTGTCGGGGGCGAACGCGTGACCGGTACTCGCCAACCGGCGGCGGTACAGCACCACCAGCTCCGCGGCGATGTCGCGCACCGCGGAGCGCACCTTCGCCTTGGCCTTCTCGAAGTCCGCGCCTCCCATGCGGTTCAGTGAGGGCGAGTCGGTCCCGGTGTACCGCCGAACGGTGTGCACCTGGTCGGTCGGCACGTACAGCTTGTCGTCGCCGCGGTACTCCAACAGCAAGTAGTCGCGCGCGGTACCACCGATCGCGCGCTGCACCATGCCCGAGTAGCGAGCGACGCCGTGCACCTGGTGCACCACATAGTCGCCGGCGGTGAGCGCGTCGTAGAGATCAGCGCCCCGTCGGGCGCCACGCGGCCGTCGATGCACCCGGCGTCGCCCAGTGAGGTCGGCTTCGGCCACGACCGCAAGCTGCGCGCCGGGCACGACGAAGCCCCGGTCGAGTGGCGCCACGACCGTACCGATCCGGCCGGGCGCGAACACGTCGGGCAACGCCTCGACGCCTTCGTCGGCGAGCACCTGCGCAAGCCGCGTCGCCGATCCTTCGCCGTCGGTCGCGAGCACCACTCGGAACCCCTCGGCCGCGAGCCGACGGAGCCGCTCGGCCAGCGTGTCCGAACCACCGGTGACCGGGTCGAAGGCGGTCGCCGAGAGGTGCGGCGTGTCCGGGCCTTCCGGGGCCGACAGCACATGGGTCGCGCCGGCGGGCGTGTGCGCGAGCAAACGATCGAACGGAAGGGAGAGACGCGGGAAGTCACGTCCTTGTGCACCCCACGTGGTGGCAAGCGTGGCCGCCAGCGCGGCTTCTTCATCGAGCAGCTCCTGCGCGCGATCGCGCATTCGGCGCGGCTCGCACAGAAGCATGAGCGCGTCTTCGGGCAGCAGGTCGGGCAGCAGGTGTTCATCAGCGGTGAGCCACGGCAGCCACGACTCCATCCCGTCGAACGTGTGGCCTTCGGCCAGCCGTTCCCAGTTCTCCGCGCCCCACGGCTCCGTCGTGATCAACGCCGCGGCTCGCTCACGCACCTCCGGTGTGGGCAGCAGCTCACGTGCCGGGAACACCAACGCCTCGACAACGTCATGGGTGGAGCGCTGGTCGGCCACCGCGAATGCGCTCAAGCGCTCGATCTCGTCGCCCCAGAGGTCGATGCGCACGGGGTGGTCGTCGTTGACCGGGTACACGTCGACGATCGATCCCCGGACCGCCACTTCGCCGCGCGACTCCACCTGGTACTCGCGTCGGTACCCCGCTGCGACGAGCGACTCGACGAGCTCATCGCGATCGAGGTGCTCGCCGGATCGGACGACGATCGGCTCCACTTCTTCGACGTGGGGACCGAGACGTTGCACGAGCGCGCGCACCGGCGCGACGAGCACCCGCGGCGGCGTACCCGAGCGCAAGCGCCAGAGCACGCGCTGACGGCGACCCATCGTCTCGAGCGACGGCGATACCCGTTCGAACGGGAGCGTCTCCCACGCCGGGAACGTCTCGACTTCCGCCGGGGGAAGGAAGGTGGCGAGGTCGTGCGCGAGCCGCTCGGCCTCGCCTGCCGTCGGCACGGCCACCACGATCGGGCGGCGCGTCGTGATGTTCGCCACCGCGGCCGTGAAGACCGACCGGGCCGCGTCGGGAACCGCCACCACCGGTGCGCGCGCGATGACCGCCCGCACCGCCGGCTCCTCAGCAAGGAGCGCGGCAACGCCGGCCAGCGGCGACTCGGTTGCGATCGATGATGTCGTCATGGGCGCGCGACGGCGCCGGGAACGCGCTCGCGCTCCCGGGTGTCGGACCCGAGGCTACCTGCCGATGATCCGGGCCGTCCTAGGCGAACAGCTCCGCGACGGCGGCCGCGAAGACCTCGGTGTGCGTGTCCACATCGGCCGTCGTGTGCGCGGGGCAGAGCAAGGCCATGTTGTGGAACGGCGTGAGCAAGATCCCGCGGTTCAGCGCGTAGAGATGGAGGAAGCCGTCCAGCTCGTGGTCCACTGCTGCGGCAGCCTCGGCACCCGATCGCGGTGGCGGACAGAACCAGTACTCGGCACGACACCCCAGACGCTGCACATGCCAGTCGAGCTCGTGCCCGGCGATCACGTCGGCGACCCCGGCCATCCAACGTTCGGCGAGCGGCACTGCGACGGCGAAGTCCTCATCGCGAAGACACGACGACAACGTCGCTCGCACCGCCGCGAGCGCCAGCGCATTGCCCGAGAGCGTGCCGCCGATGCCACTCACGTCGGTGTCCTCGTTGCGCATGGCATCCGCCACTGCTGTGGCCACGGCTTCGGTCATGCCGAACGCCGCCACCGGCATACCTCCCCCGATCGGCTTGCCGATCACCAGCAGATCGGGATCGAGCACCCACGCGGCTGTCGCGCCTCCGGGCCCGGCGCAGATCGTGTGCGTCTCGTCGATCACGAGCAATGTGCCCGCGGCGCGAGTGGCTGCTCGGAGATGGTCGTGGAACCCCGCTTCGGGGAGAACGATGCCGATGTTGGTGAGTGCCGGCTCGGCGAGCACGCACGCCACGTCACCCTCCGCAAGTGCAGCATCGAGCGCCTCGCGGTCGTTGAACGGGACGACCCTCGTGGTCACGTCAAGGTCGATCGGCGCTCCCGTGTTGCCCGGACGGGCAACCGCGTTCCCTCCTTCCCCTCGGATCGCCAGGGTTTCGTCGACCGTGCCGTGGTAGCACCAATCGAAGACGATGATCCGGTCGCGGCCGGTTACGTGTCGCGCGAGTCTCAACGCGAACCGGTTGGCATCGGTCGCCGACATCGCGATCTGCCAGAACGGGAGCCCGAACCTCTTCGTCAGCTCCTCGCCGACCCACTGTGCGTCGGGACCAGGAAGCATCGTGGTCAAGCCCCGCGCTGCCTGCTCGGCGATTGCTGCCACAGTCGCCACCGGCGCATGACCGGTCATTGCGCCTGTGTCGCCGAGACACAGGTCGATGTACTCGTGACCGTCGACGTCGACGAAGCGCGCGCCATGGGCCTCAGCGACGAACACCGGGAAAGCGCCCGGCCAACGCCGCATCCAGTTCATCGGCACGCCACCGAGCAGACTTCGTTGCGCGGCTTCGAAGAGTTCGCGCGAGCGCGGGTGCTGCTCAGAGAATACGTCCTCTTCCCGTCGGCGCAGATCCGCAAGGCGCGGGCGGTCGACCGATGATGCCCTCACGGATCAGTCGATGGTCGGTTGAAGCGGTTCATCGCGGCTTCGACCCCGTCGGTGGCGATGAGCTCGACGGCGTCGGCGGCGAACTCGAGGGTGGTGTCGATCTCGGTGCGCTCGCGCTTGGAGAAGCGGCTCAACACGTGATCGGCGCCCTGCTCCTTCGACGAAGGTTTGCCCACACCGATGCGGACGCGTTGGAACTCGTCGCTGTGGAGGTGCGACTTGATCGAGCGCAAGCCGTTGTGGCCGGCCAGCCCGCCGCCCGACTTCACGCGCAACGCTGCGAGCGGCAGGTCGAGCTCGTCATGCACGACGACGATCTGCTCGGAACTCACACCGTACCGGCGAACGAGAAGCCGCACCGACTCCCCTGAGTCGTTCATCCAGGTGAGTGGGATCGCCAACGCGACTCGGTGGCCAGCGATGTTCACCTCGTCGGCGAGCGCCCGCTCCTTGCCCCGCCGGAACTTGGCGCCGTGGCGTGTCGCGAGGATCGTGAGCACGTCGGCGCCCACGTTGTGTTTGGTGTGCGCGTACTCGTCACCAGGATTGCCGAGCCCGACAACCAACAGATCGGCCGGCGTGCCCGTGCGCGGTGTCGACGTGCGCGACGCAGACGACCTGCGCCGCCGCAGCACGCGTTACTCCCCGCTGCCCTCGTCGTCGCCGGCCGCATCGGACGCCGCGGCATCGCCCTCGGCACCCGCTTCACCCTCGGCACCCGCTTCGCCCTCGGCACCCTCGACCGGAGCCTCTTCCTCGGCCACACGTGGCGCGATGACCTGAGCGACGAGCGTGTCGGGCTCGAGTGTCGTGACGACACCCGCGGGCATCGTGACCTCGCCCATGCGAATCTGGTCGCCGATGCCGAGGTGCGAGACGTCGGATTCGAGCTCGTGCGGGATGTCTTGGGGCTTGGCCTCGATCGGCACGGAGAACACCAGCTGCTCGAGGACGCCGCCGTCCTTCACACCCGCAGGCTCACCCGTGAGGTGGAGTTGAACCTCGGCCGAGACGGCAACGTCGGTACGGACGCGAATGAAGTCGACGTGCAACAGCTCGCCCCGGGTGGGGTGGCGCTGCACCTGGCGGGCGAGTGCGAGGGCATCGTCGCCGCCGATCTTGAGCGTGATGAGCGTGTTGGCACCGCCCGCGAGGATGTGGTTGAGCTCACGCGCTGGCACCGTGACCTCGACGGTGTCGTTCCCGAGGCCGTAGACGACTGCCGGCACCAAGCCCGCACGGCGGAGCCGACCGGAGGGGCGCGACCCGCGCTCGGAGCGCGGCTCAGCAGCGAGGAGTGATTCGTTGGCCATGGGCCGACCATTCTGGCCGCAAAAAGACGTTCGGACCAATTGGTCCCTCGCCGAGCCAGATTAGACGTTGTCGCCTCGGAAGATCTCGCTGACGCTGGTGTCCTCGAAGACGGCCTTGAGGGCCTCGGCGATGATCGGCGCGATCGACAGGACGGTAAGTGCGTCCCAGCGCTTGTCGTCGGGGACTGGGAGCGTGTTCGTGCACACGACCTCCCGCACGGGCGCGTTCTTGAGCCGGTCGACCGCGGGCCCCGACAAGATCCCGTGGGTAGCCGCAATTGTCACGTCGGTAGCGCCGCGGTCGTGCAGGAGGTTTGCGGCACTCGTGATCGATCCTGCCGTGTCGATCATGTCGTCGACGAGCACACAGGACCGGCCCTTCACATCACCGACTACCTCGACCGCCTCGGCCGTGTTGTGCTTGCCCTTCGGCCGCTGCTTGTCGATGAACGCAAGGTCGGTCTCGACATTGTGGTCACCAAGGTGGTTGGCGAAGCGGCGAGCCAGCTTGCCTGCACCTGCGTCGGGTGCGACCACCGTGACGTCCTTGCCGACCGACTGCGCAAGGTGCGCGGCGAGCAACGGCACGGCAGTGAGGTGGTCGACGGGCATGTCGAAGAATCCCTGGATCTGCCCGGTGTGCAGGTCGACGGTGACGACCCGGTCGGCACCCGCCACGGTGAGCATGTCGGCAAGGAGACGCGCGGTGATCGGCTCACGTCCTTGTGCCTTGCGATCTTGGCGCGCGTACCCGTAGAACGGGCAGACGGCGGTGATGCGCTTGGCCGACGCGCGTTTGGCCGCGTCGATCATGATGAGCTGCTCCATGATGCGGTCGTTGATCGGCTCGCAGTGGCTCTGGAGCACGAAGAGGTCGGTACCACGGACGCTCTCGCCGTACTGGCAGTAGATCTCGCCGTTCGCAAAGGCCGACAGTTCGACGGCGCCGAGCGAAAGGCCCAGGCTCTCGGCGATCTCGCCCGATAGCTCGGTGTTGCCGCGCCCGGCGAAGACCATGAGCCGCTTCCGGGTGACCAGATCCATGTGCCTGCCCCTCGTAGTCACTCGTCGCTTCCCGAGTCGTCGTCGAGATCGTCGGCAGCAGCCGACCGCCGCGCTGCCCAACCCTCGTCGATCCGGGCCGGTACGCCCTTGGCGAGCGCGCCCGCGGGCACATCGCTGCTGACGATCGCTCCCGCGGCGGTGTAGGCACCATCGCCCACTTCGACCGGAGCCACCAACACGGTGTTGGACCCGATGCGCGCGTCAGCGCCGATCACGGTGCGGTGCTTGTTCGTGCCGTCGTAGTTCGCAGTGATCGTGCCGGCACCGATGTTCGCTCGCGGTCCGATCTCCGCGTCGCCAATGTACGCGAGGTGCGGCACTTTGGCGCCCTCACCGATCTCCGCGTTCTTGGTCTCCACGAAGGTGCCGACATGCGCGTCGGCGGCCACGTGGGTACCGGCGCGCAGTGAGGCGTACGGACCGACCGTGGCACGGTCGCCGATCTCGCTCTCGCGCGCCACCGTGTTGGCGACGACCGCGTCTTCACCGACGATCGTGTCGACGAGCCGGGAGTTGGGTCCGATCACCGAGCCCGAGCCCACAACGGTGCGCCCCTCGAGCATCGTGCCGGGCAACAGCTGCACGTCGGCTTCGAGCTCCACCATCGCATCCACGTAGGTGTGCGACGGATCGGTCATCGACACGCCCTCGCGCATCCACCGCTCGTTGATGCGCGCCCGGAGGATGGTCTCGGCAGCTGCGAGCTGAGCTCGGTCGTTGACTTGCAGCGTCTCGTTGGGATCGGGCGCCGGAACACCGACGACGACGTGACCAGCTTGGCGGAGCACGCCGATCACGTCGGTGAGGTAGTACTCGCCTTGCGCGTTCTCGGGGCTGAGTCGACGCAGCGACGGCGCAAGGAACGCGCGTCGGAAGCAATAGATGGACGGATTGACCTCGGTGATCGCGAGCTCGCCATCGTTGGCGTCGGACTGCTCGACGATGCGCTCGACCCCGCCACGAGCGTCGCGCAGCACGCGTCCGTAGCTCGTGGGATCCGGCAGCTCAGCGGTGAGCATGGTGGCCGCCGCGTCGATGAGGCGGTGCTCGGTCGCGAGGTCGGCGAGCGTCTCGGACCGCAGGAGCGGGGCGTCGCCCATCAGCACGAGGACGTCGTCTTCAGCGTCGAGCGAGTCGGCGAACGCCGTGAGCCCCACGCTCGCCGCATCGCCGGTGCCGCGTTGCACGCGTTGCTCTACGAACTCGACCGGGATCTCCGTGACCAGCTGCTCCTGGACCAGCTTCGTGATGCGTTCAGCGCCGTGACCGACGACCACCACTACGCGCTCGAGCGGTAGCGCGATGAGGGTATCGAGCACGTGGAGGATCATCGGGCGGCCACACAGCGGGTGAAGCATCTTCGGCGTGGCGGAGCGCATGCGCGTTCCCTCGCCCGCGGCAAGTACCACAGCCGACAAGGGTCGGTACGCCACCTCTATCGGCTCGCTCGCTCGTCGGCGAGCGACACGTCGTTCGAAGGAACGCTCGCTCGCCTGCTCATCGCCTCATTGTCGCTTCATTTCCCGTCGATTCTCGAGCGGCAGCGCTCGGGGGCGAGGTTTCGAACCTCGACTTGGGACTCCAAAGGACCCCGTGCTGCCGTTACACCACCCCCGACCGGTCATCTCGACCCTACCCGTCGAGCGTCCCCAAATCGTTGAGGGTTCTGATGCCTGATACATTCCGCGACGACATGGGTTCCCTGATCAAGAAGCGCCGCAAGCGCATGCGCAAGAAGAAGCACAAGAAGCTTCTGAAGAAGACCCGCTGGCAGCGCCGCCAGCAGGGTCGCTAGCGCGTTCGAACCCAGTCCAGTTCAGCTCTTCTGGTCGACAACGCTTCGCCGTCCCGCTCGTCCGAGCACGGCTCTGCTGCGTCTCCTACCCCGATCCGAGGCGGACGCCGCGTGACACGCTGGCGGCCGGGGTCACCGGGACCCGCATCCGCCCCGACACCCGCCGCGCGTACGCATCCACATCACGCCCGTCGGGGACCGGCACCACGTAGGCCGATCCACTGCCGGCCAACAACGCCGGCGCTTCGGCCGCGGCCTCGAGATCGATCCGGAACTGCGCGAGGCGCGGCTCCACATGCTCGGCGGCCGGCTCGAGGTCGTTGGACAGCTCCGGGAGAAGGGCCGCGGCCGCGACCGCGCCCGTAGCGGGGACGCTGCGGGCGGCCCGGGGCCGCCCGAGGTCGTCCCACGCGCGGTACACGACCGGCGTGCTCAATCGGAACGGCGGCAACGCCACCAGGAACGGCATGCCTGCCGGCAAGTCGACGGCCTCGATGCGTTCGCCACGACCACGCATCCACGCCGCGCCACCCGCGAGACAGAACGACACATCGGAACCGAGCTTGGCGCCGAGCTCCAAGAGCGTCGCGTCGTCGAGATCGATCTCCAGCATGCGCCGGATCGCCACGAGCGTCGCCGCCGCGTCGGCTGACCCGCCACCGAGTCCCGCACCCGCGGGGATCTTCTTGCGCACGGTGAGCTTCACACCGTGCCCGGAGCGCCCGGCGCGCACGAGCAGCTCATCGGCGGCACGCGCCGCGAGGTTCGACATCCCGGTCGGCACTTCGTCGGTCTCGCCGCGCATCTCGAGCGTGACCCCGCCAGGGTGCGGCACCGCCTTGACCTCGATCACGTCGTGGGGGTCGCTGATCGACACCGCGAGCGCCTCGACCTCGTGGAACCCGTCGTCGCGCAGCGCGCCGACCCGCAGGGAGAGCGTGAGCTTGCTGTAGGCGGTGGCGCGGACACGTCCGAGCCGCCCGGCGGTGGTGAGCTCGTTCACGAGGCCGCCCGCGCGAGCGACGCCCACGACTCGAGATCAAGCGCTTCTGCGCGCTCGGTAGGAGCAACGCCCGCCGCGATCAGCACTGCTTCGGTCCGGTCGGCGAGCACGGGCACGAGCGCGCGCCGCAACATCTTGCGTCGTTGCGCGAAGCCTGCACCAACGAGTCTGAAGAGCGCGTCGTACGACGGCACGTCGACCGACGGTGCGGGCCGTCGTTCGAGCAACACCAATGCTGAATCGACCTTTGGTCGAGGCACAAAGACAGTTGGCGGCACAGCACCGACGATACGTGACGTTGCGTGGTACGCGACCTTCACCGATACCGCGCCATAGATCCGGCTTCCTGGCGGGGCAACAAGGCGTTCACCGACCTCGCGTTGGACCATGAGCAGCATTCGGGTCATTTGTGGGGCTTCCTCGAGCAGACGAGCCACGACCGGCGTGGCGACGTTGTAGGGAAGGTTGGACACGCACACCCAACTTTTGTCACGAAGGCTCTTGTCACGAAGGGGTTCGTCACGAAGTGCGGCGAAATCCCAGGTGAGTGCGTCGCCCTGCTCCACGGTCACGTTCGGTATCCCGCTGACTACCGCTTTGAGGATCGGGATCAGGTGGCGGTCGAGCTCCAACGCGTGCACCGTGGCTCCGGCTTCGGCGAGGGCAACCGTCAGTGCGCCGAGCCCTGGACCGATCTCCAGCACTCTCGTTCCCGGCCCCACGTCGGCCAACCGCACGATCCGACGCGCAGTATTGGGATCCGCAAGGAAGTTCTGCCCGAGTGCCCGACTCGGGTGGATGCCGTGTTCGCGCAAGAGCGCGCGCGGATCGCACGGGTTCAGCACGGGGACTCGGAACTTCGATGCGGCCATGGTGGAACTACTCGTTCAGCCGCTTTCCGTCTTCCTTGGCGTAGCCCAACGTCTTGCCGCAGCCCCATGCACCCCAGCCGTGCTCGGCCCGGATGCGCTCGGCCACGATGATCTGTTGGTACTTCGTGGCCTGACCCCCCGTCGGCGCGAACGCCTTGCCGCCGTAGTACGACCAGTTCTTGTAGTAGATGCCGGTGCCGCCTTGGTACTTGAATCCCTTGGCGTCCCAGTTGCTGCCCGTCTCGCACTCGGCGATCTTGTCCCACTTCGGGTCGTACAGCGCCCCGATGATCGTGATCTTCGGAATGGCGGGGTTGAGCGGCACCGGGTCGCCGACCGGGATCTCATCGGCAACAACGTTGTTGTGCCGGATGACCTGGTACGTCACGGCTTGGATCCCGGGGACGCCTTCGGTGACGATCGGCGCAGCCGACACGTCCATCGTTGGGTCCTCTTGGACCACGTCGGGAAGCGTGTAGGTCTCTTCCTTCGTCACGGTCTCGTTGCGCACTCGGGATACCGCGACCGTGACCTCGTTGGGGAGCACATCGCTCAACCCGTACGGGGTCGTGATATCGGCGTCGTCGAGCGTCACGTCGAGGTTCGCGAGGAGCTCCGCCACGGTGTGTGCGGGACTGGCGTACTCGATGAGATCACCGTCGACCTGCAGCGCTCCGGTCTTGATGGTCCGCACGACCGGCGTGTCCAACCTAGTGAAGCGCTTCGGGGGATCGATCAGCCCTATCGCCCCACCCGGGCTGAGCTGCGTGGTCGCGTCGGCGATGAACCCATCCGCGTTGTGGTACGTGGTCTCGACCACGGCAGCGACACCGTCGAAGTTGACCGTGATGGGTTCGGCGCGGAGCACCTTGACGACCATCTTGTTCTCGATCGGTGTCTCGGCCGCGGGAATCGGACGGTCGTAGTCGTCCAACACCACCTGCTGCTCCGCGAGCAGCTCACCGACGGTGTCGACGCCGGTCTCGGTGGAGATCACCCTCCCGTCGACTCGCACATCGACGTCGGCGCCCTTGTCGAGCAGCGCGGACATCCCGTAGTACGCGCCCGCAATCGTGGCCGTCACTGCCACACACGTCGCCAGCACGCGGAATGGAACGTGGAAGCGCCGCGCCGTCCGACGATGGGCCGGCGGACGATCACCTCCGCTGCCGCTCTCGGCGGGAACGGGGTCGAACTCGGGCAGTGGAAGCCACGTCGTCGCGTCGTGGGGCTCGGCCCGAGCCGGCGACGGCAGTCCCACGGGCACCGCGCGCGGTGGCGTTGGGGCCACGGTCGGATCGGGCGCGAGGAGCGCGTCCACGGACGCCAGCTCGTCGAGGTCGGGCAGCGGAAGCCACGCGGTCGCGTCGTGCGGCTCCGCGCGCGCCGGGGAAGGCAGCCCCATCGGCACGTCCCGGACGGGTGTCTGGTCGACCGTCGGATCCGGGATCAGGAGCTGCTCGAGCGGGGGGAGCTCGGCGAAGTCGGGCAGCGGAAGCCACGCGGTCGCGTCGTGCGGCTCCGCGCGCGCCGGGGATTCCCGCACGGCGTCGGCGACGTGAGCACTCGACGGGCGAGTTACGCGTCGGCCGATATGCCGATGCAGGAAGCGTCCGCGGCGCGGTTCCGGCTCGGTGATGGTCTCCGCCTCCGTAAAACGCGGAGTCGATCGCGCCCGCGACAGGACGCCACCAACTCGATGGGTAGACCCTCACGGTAGCAAAGCCAAGGCCGGGGATTGCCGGGACCGGCCCTTCAGGAGCCTGTGACCAGGCCGAATACCTTGTGCGCAGTCACCGCGGTGGCTGCAGCCACCTCTTCAACCGGTCGCCCGACTGCTTCGGCGAGTGCTGCGCCCACCAGAGACACATATGCGGGCTCGTTCTCACGGCCGCGGTGCGGGACCGGTGTGAGGAACGGCGCATCGGTCTCCACCAGCATCCGGTCGATCGGACATGCCGCGGCAGCCGCCCGCACATCGTCGGCATTCGGGAACGACACGATCCCGCTGAACGACAGATGGGCGCCCAGATCGAGCGCACGGCGGGCCTCGTCGGGCCCGCCGGTGAAGCAGTGGAAGATCGTGTTGGCGGGAGGCCGCTCGTCTGCGAGCACTCGGAACGTGTCGTCCCACGCCTCACGGGAGTGGATCACCAGCGCGCGGTCGAGCCGGTGCGCGAGCTGGATCTGCGCGCGGAAGGCCGCTTCCTGCGCTTCGGGCTCAGAGTGTCGGTAGTGGAGGTCGAAACCGGCTTCACCAACCGCGACCACCCGATCGCCCGCGGCCAATGCCTCGAGCGCGCGCCATTCCTCGTCGAGCCGCGACGCGTCGTGGGGGTGGAGTCCCACGGTGGCCCAGACATCGGGATGACGGTTGGCGAGCTCGACTGCGGCAGTCGACGACTCGAGGTCGGTCCCGACCACCACCATCGCGT
>CAMDCC010000028.1 GCA_945889545.1 Bifidobacterium breve
AGCAGTACTTGGCCAAGAACCCCGGCGGCTACTGCGGACTCGGCGGCACCGGGCTCTCGTGTCCGATCGGCCTGGCGGCATCCTCGTGACTCAGCCCGACTACCAGGCGGCGTACCGGGAGCTGCGGGAGCGGGTGACTGCGCTGGTGCAGGCGAGCTCCGAGGATGCTCTCGATCGCACGGCACCAGCCACTCCCGCATGGCGCGTGCGCGACATCCTTGGTCACCTCGCCGGCGTGTGTGACGACGTCACGAATGGCCGACTCGACGGCGTGGCCACCGAAGAATGGACCAACGCCCAGGTGGCCAAGCGGCGCGACTGGCCCACCGAGCAGCTCCTCGCCGATTGGACCGAGCACGCGACCACGGTCGAACCGCAGATGAACTCGTTTCCTCCGATCATCGTTGGGCAGATGATCACCGACGCCTTTACCCACGAGCAGGACATCCGGGGCGCGCTTGGCTCGCCCGGCGGGGGCGACTCCGCGGCGCTCGAGATCGCCTTCGCCTGGAGCACCGACCGGCTCAACGATCGGTTGACCGCGAACAACGAAGGGACCTTGGTACTCGAGACCGGAGCCGGCACCAAGACCGTGGGCGGTGGTGAACCGGTGACGCACCTGCGCGCGGATCGCCTCGAGATCGTCCGCTCCGTCACCGGGCGTCGCAGTCGGGCACAGCTCGATGCCCTCGACCGCGACGGGCCGTTTGATCCCGAGGCATTGCTGCTCTCCAGCACGATCTTCACGCCCGCGGCATCCGACCTCGTCGAATAGCGCCCATACGTGGCGCTCCCCCGCTCGCTCGCACCACTCCGACATCGCCGGTATGCCGCGCTCTGGACCGGTGCGTTCTTTTCGAACATCGGCACGTGGATGGAGACGGTCGCCGTCGGCATCCTCGTGCAAGAGATCACCGGTCAAGCAGTCTGGGTGGCAGTCGTGGCCGCCGCAGGTTTCGTGCCGAACGCGATCATCGGTCCACTCGGCGGGGCGCTTGCTGATCGCGTGCCCCGGCGACGACTGCTGCTCGGTACGACGGCTGTGCAGACAGTCCTCGCCGGCGTGCTCACGGCCCTCGTTGCGCTCGATGCCTTCGAACCTTGGGCCGTCACCCTCATCGTGCTCATCTCGGGATGTGCGGGTGCGTTGGGCTTTCCGTCCTACCAGTCGATGATGCCCGACATCGTCCCGCGCGAGGAGATCACGGCTGCCGCAGCACTCGGCGCGGCCCAGTGGAACCTCGGACGCGTCGTCGGTCCCGCACTCGCCGGCCTGGTGATCGAAGCCGGAGGCTACGAGTGGGCATTTGCGATCAACACGCTGAGCTTCCTCGCAGTGATCGCAGCGATCGCTCCGCTTCGACTCCCGTTGCCCACACCCAAGGCCGGCGAGTCGATCCTTCAGTCGATCAAGGAAGGGGCTCGGTTCGCGATCCGCGAGCCCGGAATCCGTGCCGTGATGATCTACGTGTCGCTGAACTCACTGCTCGCGGCACCGTTCATCGGTCTCGTCGCATCGATGGCAGACGAGGTGACAGGACACGCGCGCGATGCCTCGGTGCTCGTGACCACACAGGGCATCGGCGCGGTGCTCATGGCACTGATGCTCGGAGGACTTGCGGCTCGCTTCGGCAACCGTCAAGTGTTGGTTACAGCGGTGACGGCGTTGCCATTCTCCTTGGTGCTCTACGCGTTCGCGCCGTCTCTGGCGCTGTCGGCGATCGCCATCTTTGTTGTCGGCTACCTCTACCTGGGGTGCCTGTCGAGCTTCACGTCCATCGCGCAGCTCCGAGCTCCATCGGAGTTTCGAGGTCGAGTGATGAGCGCCCTGATGGTGCTGCTCGGGACGATGTATCCCCTCGGCTTGTTGATCCAGGGATTGCTGGCCGACGCGATCGGTCTTCGTGCCACCACTGCCGGTGCCGCAGTGCTTCTCGTCGTCGCCGTCGCAGTCATGCGCGCACTTCGTCCGGGCTTCGACCGCGAGCTCGGCGACATCGCGCCACGCGCCGACACCACACCGATCGCAAGCACCGAGTGATGCCCTCCGCCTAATCTCAAGCGTATGGCGATCCTGGAGCGTGAACGACGCGGCCGCGTGGAGATTCTGCGACTCAACCGACCCGAGGCGCGCAACGCGATGAGCCCGGAGCTCTCGCTCGCGATCGAGGCCGCGCTCGACGACATCGAGGCCGACCGCGACGTGTGGATCGTCGTGCTGACCGGCACCGGACCAATCTTCTGCGCGGGTGCCGACCTCAAGGTGGTGGCCGCGGGTCGCGGCATCGAGATCAGCACCAAGAAGGGCGGCTTTGGCGGATTGGTTTCGCGCGACTTTCCGAAACCGATCATCGCCGCCGTCAATGGGCCGGCACTCGCCGGAGGATTCGAGCTCGCCCTCGCGTGCGATCTCGTGGTGGCGGCCGACAACGCGAGCTTCGGACTCCCCGAGGCCAAGCGTGGACTGCTTGCCGCGGCAGGTGGTCCCATCCGTCTCGCCCAGCGCATCGCGCTCGCAACCGCGCTCGAGATGGTGATGACGGGCGATCAGATCCCCGCTGCCCGCGCGTACGAGCTCGGTCTGGTGAATCGGGTCGTGACGCCGGACACGGTGGTCGACGAAGCCGTCGCGCTCGCCGAGCGCATCAACGAGAACTCCCCGACTGCCGTGCGCATGGGCCGGCGGCTCGTGAAGGGCACCGTGGTTCGCACCGACGCCGAGGCCTGGGAGCTCAACACCGAGATCTCCACCGAGCTCTTCCGCAGCAGCGATCCCATCGAAGGGGCCACCGCCTTCGCCGAGAAGCGAGCCCCGAAATGGGAGCCCCCAGCCTCATAGCGAGTGCGACCAGGGAAGATGGAGCGGCGAGCGGCTCCATCGTTGCCAAGTGCGGCGACCGAAGGGAGCTCGCCGGGAGCGGCGAGCGGAGACGGAACGGCGGCCGCCCGAGGCCCCAGCCGCCCCAGCGAGTGCGACCAGGGAGAGTGGGAGTGATTGCTCCTACAATCCGGGTGTGGCTGAGGGTCTGCGGGTCGAGGAGCTTGCGGCGGAGACCGGGGTCTCCGTCGACACGATCCGCTTCTACCAGAAGCGTCGCGTGCTCCATTCGCCCACTCGTGACGGGCGCGTTGCGTTCTATGGCCCTGAGCACGTGGAGCGGCTCGCTCGGATTCGAGAGCTTCAGGGGCATGGGTTCTCGCTTGCGGTGATCCGACGACTGCTCGAGGGCGAGCTCGACGCGACCGACGTGCCGTTGGTCGCGGCGGTTGCCGACGCGCAGCGGGGGGCGGTGCCCGAGGGCGCGGAGCCGACGCTCACGCTTGCTGAGCTGGCTGCGCGCGCGGGCATTCCCGAAGTCATCCTCGCTTCGGTCGCGGATGCAGGCCTGCTCGTGGCCCAGCAACGCGACGGGAGCGACGTGTACACCGAGGCCGACCTGGACTTGGTCACCGCGGGACTTCGCTTGCTCGAAGCGGGGCTGCCACTCGACGAGCTGCTCGCGCTCGCGGGCCGCCAGCATGCGATGGCGCGTGCAATCGCCGAGGATGCCGTCCGCATGTTCGACGAGCATGTGCGTGAGCCGTTGCGCGACTCCCCACTGTCCGACGAAGAGAAAGCACAGCGACTGGTCGACGCGTTCGGCACGTTGCTCCCCACGGTGACCACGCTGATCGCCCAACACTTCCGCCGGGTGCTGCTCGAGGTCGCGACCGAACACCTCGAGTCGGTGGGCGGCCCCGCCGAGCTCGCCGCGGCGCGCGCGGATCCCGAGTGGGGCGTGACGGCATGAGCCGGTCGCCCAACCCGGTCATCGGACGCAACGACCCACTCCCCGAAGGCGACGCCAAGCACGTTGCCGTCGAGGCGATGTTCGATCGTGTCGCTCCTGGCTACGAGCGGATGAACCGCATCATCTCGCTCGGTCTCGATCGCCGGTGGCGACGTCGAGCGCTCGAGAAGCTCGAACCGGAACCTGGAGCCCGTCTGCTCGACCTCGCGTGCGGCACTGGCGACTTGTGCCGTGATCTCACGACCGAGGGTTGTGCAGCGGTCGGAGTGGATTTCTCGGCGGGGATGCTCGGCGCCGCGCACGTGCGCTCCCCCCTCGTACGCGGCGACGCGGCCACACTGCCCTTTCGTACGAATGCGTTTGACGGGGTTGTGTGCGGATTCGCGCTGCGCAACTTTGTGGATCTTGAAGTGGTGTTCCGCGAGTGCGCGCGAGTCGTGCGGCCCGGTGGACAGTTCGTCGCGCTCGACGCAGCCGTCCCCGAGCACCTCATCATGCGTCTCGGCAACGCCGTCTGGTTCCGAGGCGCGGTTCCCGTGCTCGGCCGCCTGCTCTCCCGGGACCCGTCGGCGTACCGCTATCTCCCGCGTTCAACCGCATACCTGCCCGATGGCCCCGAGCTCATTGCCAGCTTGGAACGCGCGGGGTTCTCCGCCGTGACTCGTGACCTGCTCACCGGTGGATCGGTCCAGCTCCTGGCCGGTACGCGGTCATGACTGCCTCCGCCACAACCGCGGCGAGCACCACCGCGACAGGGGTGCAACTGCGGGCCGTGACGCGCGAGACCGATGCGCCAGGCGATGCGCCAGGCGACGTGCTCGACGCACTCGGCGCCCAGGGCGTTGCATGGCTTCACGACGGAGCGGAGTTCGCCACCGCCGGTGTCGCCGCCACGGTTCGCGCCGAGGACGCAGTTGCGCTTTTGGCATCGATCGAGCACGACGACGACCCGAACCTCCCGGGCGCCGGCCCGCGAGCGGTGGGCTCTCTCCCCTTCGATCCCACCGCCGAGGCGGAGTTGGTCATCCCGACGCGCGTCGTCGGACGCACCGGTGACGGCCGTTCTTGGATCACCGAGATCGGGGTGACCCCGCGCGACCAACCGGCTCGACACGTTTCCCCGTCGAGGTTCACGGTCACCGCAATGAGTGATCGACTCGCGTGGCGTCGCGCGGTGACCGACGCGCTGGTGGCGATCGATCGTGGTGATCTCGTCAAGGTCGTGCTCGCTCGGGCGGTTGCGGTCGAGGCCGACACGGCGTTCGACCCGCGCTCGGTGCTGTCCCATCTCCGCAAGCAACAGCCGGGCTGCTTCATCTACGCGGCCGATGGAATGGTCGGCGCGAGCCCGGAGCTTCTGGTCGCTCGGTACGGCGACCGAGTGGTCTCACGGCCGATGGCGGGCACCGCCGTGCCCGGTGACGGCGCGCTCGAGCGACTCGCGGCCTCACCCAAGGACGCGCGCGAGCACCGGCTCGTCGTCGAAGCGATTCTCGGCGTCTTGACACCGCTGTGCACTCGCGTCGACGCCGCATCAGAACCTGAAGTCGACGAGTTCGCCGATGTGGCGCATTTGGCCACACCGATCCACGGCACGCTCCGAGCGCCGGTCCCCGATGCCCTCACATTGGCGCGTGCGTTGCACCCCACCCCGGCGATCGCGGGTACGCCGACCGCTGCCGCGTTGGCCGCGATCCAACGGCTCGAACCTCACGACCGCGGGCGGTACTCCGGACCGGTTGGCTGGGTGGACGCGCGCGGTGATGGGGAGTGGGCCATCGCACTGCGGGGCGCGGCGCTCGACGGCACACGCGCGGTCCTTCACGCCGGCGCTGGCATCGTCGCGGGCTCCGACCCTGAGCTCGAGTGGGCCGAGACCGAAGCCAAGCTCGACCCGATGCTGAGGGCCCTGGTCAGGCCCTGATTCTCAGCCGACGGCTGCCGCTACTGCGGCCCAGGCTTCGCGATGGCGGGCCACGTTCTCGGCGCGATCAGTGCGGACGAGAACCATCCGCACACCGCCGGCACCGATCGCATCATCGACCGCGGGGAGCAGCGCGTTTGCCTTCTCGATGGTCACACACGGCACGCGGTGTGCGGATGCGACCGCTGCGAGATCGATGCCATGCGGCGTGCCGAAGAGCATCTCGAAGTGCTCCCCTTCAGCAGCTTGCGGCAGGAAGGAGAAGATCCCGCCGCCGTCGTTGTCTACGACGACGAGCGTGGCGTCGATGCCTCTGCTCGCCACCCCGAGCAGTCCGTTGGTGTCGTG
Source organism: Bifidobacterium breve (assembly GCA_945889545.1). GTDB lineage: Bacteria > Actinomycetota > Acidimicrobiia > IMCC26256 > PALSA-555 > SHVJ01. The sequence continues at coordinate 6,064 of CAMDCC010000028.1, forward strand.
CAGGAAGCAGAGGTCGCCGAGGAGCGCCACCGTCGGACCGTCGGCCATCGCGGCCGCGCCGAGGACCGTCGATGTGAAGCCGTCGATTCCGTTCACGCCCCGGTTCGCCAACATGCGCAGCCCGTCTCGGGGCGCGGCGAACGACTCCACATCGCGTACCGGCATGCTTGACGCCACCGCGAGGTTCGCGCCGGCGCGCAGTCCGGCGACGAGGTCGCGTGCCACCCGTCCCTCGAACGGGTCGGCCCATCCGTCGAGAAGGTCGTCGAGGGCGTGACGGGCCCGCGCTTCGGAGTCCATCCACTCATCGAGCCACTCGCTGCTCAATGGTGCCGGACCGAGGAAATCCGCAACGGCGCCAAGCAACGGCTCGGCATCGCAAGCGAAGGACGCCTCGGCGCTGCGGTTCGGATCGAGCCATGCACCGTCGGGATCGATCATCCACTGCCTGACGGCGCGGTGCGCGACATCAGGACCGAACCAGCGCGTCGCGGCCTTGCTCGTGGGTGGCGCACCGACCCGCACCCCAAGGTCCGGGCGTCGTGATGCGACAACACTTTCGACCCGCAACAGCGCGTCGTATGCGGACACCGCGTGATCACCGGTGCGCAATCCGGAGATCGGATCGGCGAGGATCGGCCACCCTGCCGCCGTCGCGAACCGCGTCGCCGTTGTTGGAGAAACTCCGGCTCCCCAACCCGCCAGGAGCACACCGCGTGGCGTGGCGCGCACCTCAGCAGAGAAGCGCTCGACCGTGGCGTCATCAGGCTGGCGCTGGGGCGGCACCACGTCGATCCACGGCCGGCCGTCGGAACGACCCGGAGCGGGCACGAGCTCCGCACCCGTGGGAACGAGCGGCTCCCGAAACGGAAGGTTGACGTGCACCGGACCAGCAGGCGGGCCGAGCGCGTGAGCAACCGCGCGCGCCGCAACCGACCGCCAATGCTCCCCCGCGTCGGCGCGATCCTCAGGCGGCCCCGGGTCGGACTCCCAGCGCACCGCGCTCCCAAACAGGCCGTGCTGATCCACGGTCTGGCCCGCACCGGTGTCGCGCAGCTCCGGCGGGCGGTCGGCGGTGCACAGGAGCAGGGGGACTCGGCCGTGGTGGGCTTCGAGCACAGCGGGGTGCAAGTTCGATACCGCCGTGCCCGACGTCGTCAGGACTGCAGCCGGTCGGCCCGACATACGAGCGGACCCGAGCGCGAAGAATGCCGCCGAGCGCTCGTCGAGATACACATGCACCCGGATTCGCTCGTCACGCGCCAGCGCCAAGGCCAGTGGCGTGGACCGGGATCCTGGCGCCACGCACGCGTCGGTCACACCGGCTCGGGCGAGCTCGTCCACAAAGGCACGGGAGAGCCCAGTGTTCGCGTCCCGGAGTGGGGTGGTGGTCATGGGAGAATCCGGGTGTGCGGTTGCGACTGGTCCATGGGTTCACACAGACGATCCGGGCGTGGGAGACGGTCGAGGCGCGGCTGCCGCGCGACTGGGATGTGCAGCCGCTGGCGATTCCCGACGGGCTCGACTTCGTGGCCACGGCCGCAACCCTCGGTCTGCGCGGTGGCGAAGGCGCCTGGGTCGGCTACTCGATGGGCGGGCGGTTGTGCTTGCGGCTGGCCCTCGATCGACCCGAGTTGGTCGAGCGTCTGGTGCTGCTGAGTGCGTCGCCGGGAATCGCGGCACCGGCCGATCGAGAGGCGCGCCTCGCGGTCGACGAAGGTCGCGTCCGCGACCTCGAACGTGACGGCGTCGAGAAGTTCCTCGAGCATTGGCTCGCTCAACGCTTGTTCGAGACCCTTCCACGCGACGCCGCGATGATCGACGAACGACAAAGGCGCAACACAGTGCACGGTCTTGCGCACCAGCTGCGCGCATTGGGGCAGGCCGCGCATGAATCGATGTGGGATCGCCTCTCGGAGCTGGAGATGCCGGTACTCGTCGTGAGCGGTCAATGGGACCGCGCGTACACCGAGATCGCGGAGCAGATCGGCGCTGCGATCGGAACCAACGCCAAGGTCGTCACCGTGGAGAAGGCCGGCCACGCGCTGCACTTGGAGCGACCCGACGAGGTGGCTCAACTGCTCGCCTCCTGGCTCGAAACCGCATAGCGCGCCAGGAGCTCCGGGTCGGGCGTGATCGCCCGCACCTGGAGCACGCCATGGTCCGGCACGAGTGGCTCGCGGGTCACGTCTCCCGCGAGCATCCCTGCGGTGGCGAGACCGCAGGCGTACGGAAGATCGGGTAACGCCGCCGCGAGCGCGAGTCCAGCGGCGAGCCCTACCGATGTCTCCATCATCGATGTCGGGATTGCCGGCACCTCTGCGGCTTCGGCCACCGCGAGCGCGGCACGCACACCGCCGAGGGGTTGCACCTTCAGGATCACTGCATCAGCCGCGCCGAGCTCGCACAGACGCCGAGCGTCGTCGATCGATCGGATGCATTCATCTGCCCCCAGCGGTACCGCCACTCTGCGCCGAAGTGCCGCGAGCTCTTCGAGCGTGGCGACCGGCTGCTCGACGAGCTCAATGCCGAGGCGGGCCAAGCGCTCGATCACCGTCACGGCGGTCTCGAGGTCCCATGCTCCGTTCGCATCGACGCGCAGACGCACCGTGTTACCGACGGCGTCGCGAACCTCTTCGACCAGGCGCATGTCATCGGGTGTGGCCATCTTCACCTTGACGACTGCGAAGTCAGCGAGCGCCTCGGGATCGAACCCGTGACCCGTGACGAGCGCGTTGACCGGCACCGCGGACCGCACTGGCGTTGGCCAGCCTTCGGTCGCGGCTTCCTCAGCCGCACGACGCGCGGCGGCCGGGTCACACGGGTAACCCGCAAGCGGCGAGCACTCTCCCCAACCGGCCGGACCCTCCAAGAGCGTGACGTCCCGGTCGCCGATGCGGAGGCGGTGCTCGGTCAGGACAACCACAGGCCCAGCCCCAACAGCAACGCGGTGACGAGCTCGAGCCGCGCGGTGCCCACGAGCGCAGCAACGAGCTCCGGTGGCGAAACCGCCCGCAACACGAGCATGGTCGGACGGATCGCAAGCGGAATTGCCGCGAACGCGAGCAATGCCGTTTCGTGGTCGGCGGCGATCGGCACCACCGCAAGGAATGCCACCGCCACGCACCCCACATACAGCCGCCGCGTCGCCGACTCGCCGAGGCGGACGGCAAGGGTGCGCTTGCCTGCGGCCGCATCACCGCGAATGTCGCGGAGGTTGTTCGTGACCAAGATCGCGCAGGCGAGCAGGCCGATCGTGAGTGAGGCCCACAAGGCGTTCGCAGGGACCCGGTCGAGCTGCACGAATGTGGACCCCGCGGTCGCCACGAGGCCGAAGAACACGAGCACCATCAGCTCGCCGAGTCCGATGTAGCCGTACGGCCTCGGGCCACCCGTGTACAGAACCGCTGCCGCGATCGATGCCACCCCCACGAGCAGGAGCCACGGCGTCACGATGATCGCGAGCGCGAGTCCGGCGGCGGCCGCAACAGCCAGTGCCATCGCGGCGGCGCCACGCACCGCACCAGGCGACGCGAGGCCCGACGCGGTAAGACGCACCGGTCCTTTGCGGTCTGTGTCGGTGCCGCGCACGCCGTCGGAGTAGTCGTTGGCGTAGTTCACGCCCACCTGCAGCGCGAGCGCAACAACCAGCGCGAGCAGCGCCCGCACTGCGCTGATCTCACGTGCCTCGGCGAACGCGACCGCCGTGCCAGCAACGACCGGTGCAATCGCAGCACCAAGCGTGCGCAGTCGCGCGCCCATCACCCAGAGACGCCAGCCGGTCGGTGCCACCGTCGTATTCACTGTATTAGGGACGCTTTGGGAAACGTTCGAACTCGGGACGGCGCTTCTCCAGGTACGCGCGCTTGCCCTCCTGGGCTTCCTCACTCATGTAATAGAGGAGCGTGGCATCACCCGCGAGCTGTTGGAGCCCGGCGAGACCGTCGTCGGTCGCGTTCATCGATGCCTTCAGCATGCGCAGCGACAGCGGGCTGTGTCCGAGCATCGTGCGGCACCACTCGACGGTCTCCACCTCGAGATCCTCGAGCGGCACCACCTTGTTCACGAGACCCATGCGCTCCGCAGCGTCGGCGTCGTATTGCTCACAGAGGAACCAGATCTCGCGCGCCTTCTTCTGGCCCACCATGCGCGCGAGCAACCCCGATCCATAGCCGCCGTCGAAGGAGCCCACCTTCGGGCCGGTCTGCCCGAAGCGCGCGTTGTCGGCCGCGACCGTGAGGTCGCACACAACGTGCAGCACGTGACCACCACCGATGGCGTAGCCCGCGACCATCGCGACCACGGGCTTCGGCAGCCGCCGGATCTGCACCTGGAGGTCGAGCACATTGAGTCGACCGATCCCGTCGTCACCCACATAGCCGTCGTCACCGCGCACGCGCTGGTCGCCACCCGAGCAGAACGCCTCCGGACCCTCCCCGGTGAGGATGATCACGCCGACTTCGGGGTCGTTGCGAGCGAGCTCGAACGCGGCCTGGAGCTCGAAGAGCGTGCCGGGACGAAAGGCGTTGCGCACCTCGGGACGGCAGATCGTGATCTTCGCGACCGCGCCACCTGCTTCATCCGCGGTCTCGTAGCGGATGTCGGTGAAGTCGACGGTCCCCGGCTTCCATGCCGCGCCGGGCCGGATGACCCGGGGATGACCGGCGGCGTCGAGAGCGACGGGAGAGAGATCGGCCATCAGGACTCCTGGTGAGAGGTATGAATGTTGGGAGTGATCGCTCCTACGGTACGCTCGGGCCTGATGCCCGGCCAGTCGGGGACACCTCTCGTCGCGGTCCACCTCCCCCGCCCGCAGGCCGCCGCGGCCATCGCCGCCGCGTGGGATCGAGGCGAGGCCGTCCTCGTGCTCGACCCCGATGCCCCTCGGGTCGCCGCCCAGCGACTGCTCGAGCGCTTCGCGCCCACGCACCTGGTCGATGCCACCGGCCTGCACCCGATCGGGGGCCAGCCGGTCGAGGCCGGGACCGCCGCGGTGGTGGTGACCTCGGGTACCACGGGCGAACCCAAGGGTGCCGAGCTGACCTTCGCGGGCCTCGAGGCGATCGGCACGGCCTTCGGGTCCATGCTCGGCGTGGACCCCGACGATCGAGCCCTCGTGTGCCTCCCCCTCCACCATGTGGCGGGTCTGGCGATTCTTGCCCGCGCTCGCGTCTGTGGCGTGCCCGTCACCGTGCACGGTGCCTTCAGCTTGCACGCGGTCGCCGCGGCACCGGCGGTCGAGGGCGCAACGCTCGTCTCCCTCGTGCCCACGATGCTCGCTCGCCTTGTCGACGCGGGTGCGCCACTGCACGAGTTCCGGCGCATCATCGTGGGCGGCGCGCCGACCCCGCCCGACCTGCGAGCACGCGCCGAGGCACTCGGAGCGCCCGTCGTGGACTCCTACGGCTTGAGCGAGACGTGGGGCGGTGTCGTGCTCGACGGCGAACCGGTCCCTGGTATCGAGGTGATGCTCTCGTCCGACGCCCAAGTGCTCATGCGCGGCCCGATGGTCATGCGGGGCTACCGCAACGCGCCCGACGCTACCGCCGGCGCGTTCGACGGAGACGGCTGGTTCACCACCGGCGACATCGGCGCGTGGAACGACCACGGCCGGTTGCACGTGGTCGACCGTGCGCGCGACATCGTGATCTCGGGCGGCGTCAACGTGAGCCCGACCGCCGTCGAAAACGCTCTCGTGACCCACCCACACGTGAGCGACGTGTGCATCGTTGGAACCGCCGACCCTGAGTGGGGCGAGCGCGTCGTCGCGTTCGTCGTGCCACTCGATGCGTCGGAACCGCTCACGCTCGAGGACCTGCGCACCTTCGGTCGTGACGCCGGCCTCTCTGACGCGCAGCTCCCGCGCCAGCTCATCCTCGTTCGCGTGATCCCGCGCGCGCCGAGCGGGAAGCCCCTGCGCCGTGAGCTGCGCGGGCCCGAATGAGCAGCCCGCTCCCGCTCCCGCTCCCGATGCTGGCGACGGCCTCCGAGCGCGTGCCCACCGACGACGAGTGGGCCTGCGAGATGAAGTGGGACGGCTACCGCGCCATCGTGGGGATCGAGGGGAGCCGGCTGCGCATCGCGTCGCGACGAGGCAACGACGTCACCGCGCGCTACCCCGAGCTCGACGGGCTCCCTGGCGCCGTCGGGGTGGACTCGATTCTCGACGGCGAGCTCGTGGTGCTGGATGCAGCCGGACACGCGAGCTTTCAGGAGATCCAGCACCACGAGGCGCCAGCTGTCTTCGTCTGCTTCGACGTGCTGATGCTCGACGGGCGCGACACCACGTCGCTCCCCTGGAGTGACCGGCGCACATTGGTTGAACGACTCGCGCTCTCGGGCGATCGGTACCAGACTTCGCCGGCACCCATCGGAGGCGCGGCGCGCACACTTGCAGCTGCGGAGGAGCTCGGATTCGAGGGCGTGGTGTGCAAGCACATCGACTCGCCCTACCTGCCGGGTCGGCGGTCGACGTCGTGGCGCAAGATCAAGCTCACGAAGCGCCAGGAGCTCGTGATCGGTGGATGGTTGCCGGGCGAGGGCCGGCTCGCCAACACGCTCGGTTCTGTGCTCGTCGGTCATCACGACGGCGTGGGCGGACCGCTCCGATACGCCGGACGCGTCGGCTCCGGCTTCGATGACCGCAGTCGCGATGTGCTCGCGCAGCGCCTGGTGCAGCGATCCACCAGCCCGTTCGACCCCGCACCGCGGGTGAGGGGGGCCATCTGGGTGGAACCGGACTGCGTGGCCGAGGTGAAGTTCACCGAGTGGACCACGGACGGCGTCCTGCGCCAACCCGTCTTCCTCGCCCTCCGCGACGACAAGGATCCAAACGACGTCGTCCGCGAGACCTAATTGCTCATTCTCGGCACGCTGAACAACGCAGAGGTGGGTTGAGCGTGCCGAGAATCTGGGGTCAGGCGTCGCGCAGTGATTCTTTCCAACTGCGGAACTTGGTGTGGGTGATGCCATCGGGGCCGATGCCTTCGCCGGTGCCGTCGGCGAAGAGGCGGAACACGTACTGGCGGTGCAGATCGTCGGCATCGATCGCCATGTACCGGGCATCGGCATCCACGGCCGGTCCGGCGCGCCACAGCAGGAAGCCCTTGATCCGGCGCTTGTAGGCGACGAGATCGATCCCGAGGTCGGCACCGAGGGTCCGCAACTCAGTGGGCGCTTCCAGCCAGCGTTCTGCCGGGATCAGGAAGTCGCGTTGCGGCGTAGGCGGCAGCTCGTCGGTATGCCAATCGCGGTCGGTCGGCGTGCGCTGCTCCGCAGGTGTTGCCATCAGTGCAATGCTCCCACGCATGGAGCAGCCGAGCGTCTCGAAGAGCGGCGCTCGGTATCCGAGCGCCGAGCGAGCGCGACCATGAAGGTGCACGAAAGCCTGAATGCGCTCACGACGCCGGCGTTGATCGTCGACGGGGATGTGCTCGAGCACAACCTGACCGCGATGGCGATGGCGCTGCCCGGTGCGCGCTGTCGCCCACACATCAAGGCGCACAAGACGACCGAGCTGGCCCGGCGGCAGCGCGCCATCGGGCATGTGGGCTTCACCTGCGCCACGACGCGTGAGATGGTCGGCCTCGCCGCGGCCGGGCTCGGCGACGATCTGCTGCTGGCCAACGAGGTCGTCGATGCAGAGATCCTCACCACGCTGGCCAACCTCGACGCGCGCGTCACGATCGCGGTCGATTCTGAGCACACAATCGAGGCCGCAGCCCGCGCGGGACTGAAGGAGTGCCTGATCGACGTCAATGTCGGTCTTCCCCGCTGCGGGTGTCTTCCCGACGACGCCGGCCACCTCGCCGATCTCGCACGTGCGCGCGGACTCGAGGTGCGCGGCGTGATGGGATACGAGGGCCACGTCGTGGGTCTCACCGATCGCGTGGAGCGCGAGCACCAGACGGCCGAGTGCATGGCCCAGCTCGCTCGCGCGCATCTCGGGGTCGGGGGCGATGTGATCTCCGCCGGGGGAACCGGCACGTTCGACTGCAACCACTTCGCCACGGAGATCCAGGCCGGTTCGTACGCGCTCATGGACACCACGTATCGCGCACTCGACATCCCGTTCCGACCAGCACTCTCGATCCTTGCCACGATCGTGTCGGTCAACGCGCGCAATGGCTATGCCGTGGCCGACTGCGGGCTCAAGTCGCTCGGCATGGACCACGGGAACCCATCCATCGATGGAGCGACCGTGTGGTTCTGTTCCGACGAGCACACGACGTTCTCGACTGACGACGGCTCGACTGACAACGGGGCGCCGCTCCCCGAAGTCGGGACGCGCGTCCAGGTCTGGCCCGCACATGTCGACCCCACCGTTGCGTACCACGAGCGCATGCACGTCGTGGAGGGCGGCGCGATCGTCGACACGTGGGCGGTCGACCTCCGCGGCTGGTGACAACGCGGCTGGTGACAACAAGGTCCGCCCGCGATGTGGGGAGTACCCTGCCTCGCCATGGAATCTGACCTCTCCGCACTCGACGCCACCGCCCAAGCCGAGCTGGTTCGCCGCGGTGAAGCCACCCCGCTCGAGCTGGTCGACGCAGCCATCAACCGCGTCGAGAAGGTGAACGGCGAGCTCAATGCGGTCATCCACCCACTCTTTGACAAGGCGCGAGCCACGGCGGGCGGGGTTGCGCTCGCCGACGGGCCGTTCCGCGGCGTACCCATCGTGATCAAGGATCTCGACGGCCACTCGGAGGGTGACCCACTCCATCTCGGCAACGAGCTGCTGAAGCGCACCGGCTTCATGGCCGACCACGACTCCCACCTCTTCGCCAAACTGCGGGGCGCGGGTTTCGTGGTCGTCGGCAAGACGAACACGCCCGAGCTCGGGCTGATGCCCACCACTGAGCCCACGGCGTACGGGCCGACGCGCAACCCGTGGAACACCGGACACGGCACCGGCGGTTCGAGCGGCGGCTCGGCCGCAGCCGTCGCGTCAGGCATGGTGCCGGTCGGGCACGCAGGCGACGGCGGTGGCTCGATCCGCATCCCGTCGAGCGCGTGCGGGCTCTTCGGACTCAAGCCCACCCGAGGTCGCGTCTCGCTCGGTCCGGAGATCGGTGAGGCGTGGGCCGGACTCGTCCAGCGCCACGTGCTCACGCGGTCGGTGCGCGACAGCGCTGCTGTGCTCGACGTGCTCCAAGGACCAATGCCCGGTGATCCGTACTTCGCGCCCCCACCCGCTCGGCCCTTCCTCAGCGAGGTGGGCGCCGACGCTGGCACGCTGCGCATCGGTCTGCGCACGAATGCCCCAGCCGCGATGGCCGAGACCGACCCGGAGTGTGTTGCGGCTGCGCAGGATGCCGCGCGTCTGCTCGAGTCGCTCGGTCACCACGTCGAGGAGGCATCTCCCGCAGCACTCGACGAGACCACGCTGCTCGACCTGTTCTTGGTCGTGCTCACCACCCATGTGGTGTCCGACATTCGCCACATCGAAGCGATGAGTGGTCAAACCGTCGGTCCCGACGACGTGGAGCCACTGACGTGGGTGTACTACGAGCAAGGCCTCCAGGGCACGGCCATCTCGTACCTCGAAGCGGTCGACGCGTCACACGCGTGGTCACGCCGAGTTGCGGAGTTCTGGGCCAGTCCCGAGCACGGCGGTCAGGGCTATGACCTGCTGCTCACGCCAACGATGGCCGAACCGCCGCCAGAGATCGGCGACGTGGTTGGCACCAAGGACGACCCGTGGCACGGCATGGCCCGCGCCTCCGCGTTCGCCACCTACGCGGCACCGTTCAACGTCACCGGGCAACCAGCGATGTCCGTACCGCTGTACTGGGAGGCGTCGCGCAACCTGCCGATCGGAGTGCAGCTCGCCGCGCAGTACGGCCGCGAAGACATGCTGCTGCGCGTGGCCGCGCAGCTCGAAGCGGCGCGCCCGTGGGCCGACCGCCGCCCCCCGGTGCACGCTTGACCATCAGAGTCGCGGGCGGGCAGGGGTTCTACGGCGACACGCCACGTTCGGTCGAGGGTCTCCTCGACGACGGCATCGACTACCTCTGTCTGGAAGCGCTCGCCGAGCTGACCCTGGCGATCCTCCAGAAGGATCGACAGAAGAACGAAGCACACGGCTACACACGTGACCTTCCCGCCTACCTTGCGGCGGCGCTCCCTGCGGTCGCGGCCGGACGAACGAAAGTGATCACCA
>CAMDCC010000029.1 GCA_945889545.1 Bifidobacterium breve
TCTTCACCGAGCCGGGTAGCCACGACACGCTGATCTCCACCTTTTTGGTGGCGAGCACGACCAGGGTTCCGGTCGTGAGGTTCATGTAGGCGTCGCGGCCGAGTCCTTCAATGTCGGCGAGCTCGAACTCGCTCAGCACGTCGATGGCGTGCTGGTCCTGAAAGGCATCGGTCGCGTTCGGAAGCGCTTGGCCGAAGTGCGGGAAGAGCTGCACGACGTTCACGGTGCCGCCTGGTGCCAGCGTGGGGTCGTCGCCCACTGCGTATGCACACGAGACGAAGACGGTGTCGAGAACCGGTTCGGCAACCGGTCCGCCGAACACCTTCTCGACCTTCGATGCGTCGAGCAACGTGCACGGGTCGTCGAGCACACCCTTCGGCTTGGCTTTGCTCGCCGCGGATCCGGCTGCGGCGGTGACGACGCCCGTGGCGAGGCCTAGGCCAAGGATGACACTGAGGACGGCGCTAAGAATGGTGCGGCTGATCGTGCGGCGCATGGGTGCGTCAGCGTACGCGCCGTAGCCGCATCTGCGGCCGCGGCCCGCTACCGGGCGTCGTGCTCGTAGAACACGCGCTCCACGACCTTGCGCGCCCGCCGGGTGAGGCGGCGGTAGTCGGCGCGCAGCTCATTCTCTGGGCGGTACTCGTACCCGAGGAGTCGGGCCAGACGGCCAGCAGCCACCCCGGTGGGGAGCGCATCGCTTGGCTGTCCGGTGACGAGGTAGCGCGCGTTGCGCGCCCGCTCGCAGAACCGGTACGCGTCGGCGAGCACGGTGGCGTCGGTGACATCGATCAGCCCTGCGGTTCGAAGGCGGGTCAGCGCTTCCATGGTTGCGGGGGTCCGCACGTCGGGGCGGGTCGCGCCGTGCTGGAGCTGGAGGAGCTGCACGGTGAACTCGATGTCGGTGAGCGCGCCGCGACCGAGCTTGAGGTGGAACTCCGGATCCTCTCCGGGTGGGATGCGCTCGCGCTCCACGCGGGCCTTGATGCGGCGGACTTCGCGGGCAGCATCGGCGGGGAACGGATCGCGGTACACGAACGGCTCAGCGAGTGCGAGGAACCGTTCGCCCACATCTCGATCACCGGCGACGACCCGCGCCCGCAACAGTGACTGGAACTCCCAGGGGAGTGCCAGGCGCTCGTAGTACTGGCGGTAGCCGTCGAGCGATCGTGCGAGCGAACCTTGCTTGCCTTCGGGTCGAAGGTTCGCGTCGATGCGGAAGGTCTGCCCGTCGGCGGTGGTCGCGCCGATCTCGGCCATGAGTGCGGTCGCGGTTGCCTCGGCGCGCGCGAACTCCTCGGCGGTCGTGCCGTCGTACACGAAGAGCACGTCGATGTCGGATGCATATGAGAGCTCGCGCCCGCCGAGACGACCCATGCCGATCACAGCGAAGGGCACGTTGGGCTCGAGGGCGCGCACCGCAGCCTCGACGCACGCCTCGGCGAGCATGGCCAGCTCGCTCGCTGTCGTCTCGATCGGCGCAAGGCCCACGAGGTCGCGAGCCGCGATGCGCAGGAGCTCGCGCCGCTTGAAGCGCCGGAGCCCAGACCGACGGGCTTCGGTGTCCGAGCGCCAGCGCAGCGTCTCCAATGCTGCTTCCATCAGCTCGCCGGCCTCGCGGGGCCGACCGAGCCAGTCGTCGTCACCGAGCAGCTCGACGACCTCTGGTTGGCGTAACAGCGCGTCGCCGACGAACCGACTCGAGCCGAGCACGCGGCACACGCGTTCTGCTGCTCCCGGCTTCTCCCGGAACGTCGCCGCGAGTGCCTGCGATTGCGTCTCGCCTTCGGCGAGGCGACGGAGCTGGAGCAGTCCGAGGTCGGGGTCGGGGGTGTGCGACAGCCAGTCGAGCACGACCGGCAGGAGCTGCTGCATCACTCGTGACTGGCGGGTGAGCCCCTGGGTGAGCTCTTGGAGCGCGACGCGGGTATGCGCGGCGTCGACGAAGCCGAAGGCTGTGAGGCGTTCCTCGACCGCTTCGGGAGGGAGCGGGCCGGCGCCGGCGAGCGCGTCGAGAACTGGAGCGAAGAAGAGGCGTTCGTGGATCGAGCGGACCGCCGTCTGGTGATTGCGGTGATCGTCTTGGAACAGCTCGAGCGCGGTCGAGCGCGGCGTGTCGCGATAGCCGAGGACACGGGCGAGGCGAACCTGGGCCACCGCATCGGTGGGGAGGGTGTGCGTCTGCTGTTCGTCCCAGAGCTGGAGTCGGTGTTCGACAGTGCGGAGGAACACGTACGCGCCACTCAACCGATCCGCGTCGGCGCGTTCGATGTAGCCGGCGTCGGCGAGCTGCTCGAGCGCATCGAGCGTGGTGGACGACCGGATCGATCCGTCGTGACGACCATGCACTCGTTGGAGGAGCTGCACCGCGAACTCGATGTCGCGGATCCCGCCCCGGCCACGCTTGAGCTCTCGTTCGTCGAGCCCCCTGCGACGCTGCTCGGCCTCGGAACGTGCCTTCATCGAACGTGCTTCGCGCACGGCGTCGGGATCGAGAACGTCGGGCCATACGAATGGAAGTGCGACCTCGGTGAACCGCGCACCGAGCGCGCGGTCGCCGGCGACGACCCGTGCCTTGATCAACGCTTGGAACTCCCACGGTCGAGCGAATCGCTCGTACCAGATCGCGTAGCCATCGATCTCGCGCGAGAGCGCGCCGGCTCGACCTTCGGGCCGGAGATCGGCGTCGGTGCGGAACACGATGCCGTCGGGTGTTGGCGTCGTCATCGTGGCGAGCACGGCCCGTGCCACGCGGTCGGCTTCGTTGCCGTCGCCGTCGTGCACGAACAGCACGTCGACGTCGCTCGCGTAGTTCAGCTCCGACCCACCGAGCTTGCCCATGCCGATCACCGCGAACGGGATCTCAGGCGCAACGATCTCGAGCGCAGCACCGAGACACACGTCGGCGAGCGCGGCGAGCTCTCGGCCAACCGCGGGGAGATCGGCGATGGCTAGGAGGTCGCGCGCGGCGATCCGCAGGTACTCGCGTCGCTTCCATCGACGTAGCCGCTGCGCCGGATCGCCGTCGTCGGGAGACGCGGCGTACGACGTGCGGTACGCGTCGGCATCCATCTCGGTGCGCATCCCGTCGCCATCGCGTAGTGGTCCGATGACCGACGCATCGCTGACGATCGCTGCCGTCAACGACCGCGACGCGCAACCAACCACGACGAGCGAATCGCGAAGTAACCCGTCGGCCACAAGTTCGCCCGCGAGCTCCGGATGTGCGTCGAGCACCCGTTCCAGCGCCGCGCGCCCCGCGAAAGCGTCGGCCGAGCGCTCGAGCGACGTGACCACCTCCGGCGCATCGAGTGCCGCGGCTACGTCCACGGGTCAAGTGTCGCATTCACTCTTCGACCGCCGCGAAGGGGTTGCGTATCCTTGTGGTGTGCCCAGACTGCGCATCGCCGCTGCACAGCTGAATCTCGTCGTCGGTGATCTCGATGGCAACGTCGCGCGCATCCTCGAGTCGTACGAGCGGGCGGAGAGCGAGGGCTGCGACCTCGTTGCGTTTCCCGAGCTCGCGATCACCGGGTACCCGCCGGAAGACCTGTTGCTACGCCCGGCGTTCGTGGCGCAATCGGTGGAAGCGCTGGAGAAGGTGGCCACGCGTACCGGCCGGACCGCAGCGATCATCGGCTTTCCCGAGCCCGACGCCGATCTCTACAACGCAGCCGCCGTGTGCGCTGGTGGCAAGGTGCTCGGGGTCTACCGGAAGCATTTGCTCCCGAACTACGCCGTGTTCGACGAGGAGCGGTACTTCGAGCCCTGGAAGGTCGACGGGCCGTTGTTCGTAGTGGGTGGTGTGCGGGTGGCGGTGACGATCTGCGAAGACGCGTGGAGCCCGTCGGGCCCGATCCTCACGCAGGCCGCGGCGGGTGCCGAGCTCGTGGTGAACATCAACGCTTCGCCCTACTACGCGGGTCGACTGCGCGAGCGCGACACGATGCTTGCGACCCGGGCCGCCGATGCATCGGTGCCGCTCGTGTACCTCAACCTCGTGGGTGGCCAGGACGAGCTGGTCTTCGACGGCGGATCGATGGTGTTCGACGAAGGCGGTCATCTCATCGCCCGCGCCAAGCAGTTCGAAGAGGACTTCCTGGTGGTCGACCTCGACGTGCAGCCAGCGTTCCGGCGCCGCGCGCTCGACCCGCGCGGGCGCACGCGGGCAGCCAAGCTGCCCGAAGTCGCCGTCAGTGACGCGCAGATCTCGGAACGGGCGGCGCCGCCGCGCCTTGAGCCGTTGCTCGATCCGGTTCGCGAGGTGTACGCCGCGCTCGTGCTCGGCACGCGCGACTACGTACGCAAAACCGGCTTCACCGATGTCCTCATCGGTTTGTCGGGCGGGGTCGACTCGACACTCGTTGCGGTGATTGCCGCGGAGGCACTGGGACCCGACCACGTCACCTGCGTGCTGATGCCCTCGCGCTTCTCGAGTGAGGGGAGCGTGACCGACGCACGAACGTTGATCGAGACGCTCGGCGTTCGTTCGCTGACCGTGCCAATCGAGGACGCCCACACCGCGTTCCTCGACATGCTTGCTGAGCCCTTTGCGGGCACGGACTCCGGTACGGCCGAGGAGAACCTCCAGGCTCGGATCCGCGGCACGATCCTGATGACCCTGTCGAACAAGTTCGGGTCGATGGTGCTGACCACGGGCAACAAGAGCGAGTTCGCCACCGGGTACTCCACGCTCTACGGCGACATGGCCGGTGGCTTCTCGGTCATCAAGGACGTGCCCAAGACCCTGGTGTATGCGCTGTGCCGCAACATCAACGAGCGTGCCGGGCGCGCCGTGATCCCCGAGACCGTGATCGACAAGCCGCCCAGCGCCGAGCTGCGACCCGATCAACGCGACAGCGACTCGCTCCCGCCGTACGAGGTGCTCGATCCGATCATCGAGGAGTACGTGGAGAACGACAAGTCGGTGAGCGAGCTCCTCGCCTTGGGCTTCGATCCCGACACCGTGCGTCGCGTGGCCAAGCTCGTAGACCGCAACGAGTACAAGCGTCGTCAGGCGCCTCCCGGCGTGCGCGTCTCGCCCAAGGCATTCGGCAAGGACCGCCGGCTCCCGATCACCAATCGCTGGCCGGGCTAGATCTTCTCGGTGAGGCGATACAAGCCGGAGGGCGCGCTCGTCCTCGCGGCGTTCTTCTTCGGCGTCACGTTCCCGCTCGTGCACGACGCGCTCGGCGACATCGAGCCGTTCGCATACCTGTTGTTGCGGTTCGCGATTGCAGTGCTCGTACTCGGTCCGTTCGGCGTGGTCATCGCTCGTCGAGGAAGTGCCGAGGAGCGTCGACTGCTCATTCGCGCGGGACTCGTCGCCGGTGTGCTGCTGATGGGCGGGTATGCAACGCAGACGATCGGACTCGAGACCACGTCGCCGTCGACGTCGGCGTTCATCACGGGTCTCTACGTGGTGTTCACTCCGCTCGTCGAAGGCGTGGTGCGTCGGAAGGCGCCGCCCGTCGGTGTGTTGATCGGGATCGCGTTCGCAACCGTTGGGCTGTACCTACTGACGGGAGCTGATCTCGCGTTTGGCCCGGGCGAGATCTGGACGCTCGCATGCGCAGTGCTGTTCGCCGTCTGGATCGTGTTCCAGGGGGAGTACGCGCAACGCATCCATCCGATTCCGTACACCACGGTGCAGATGATCGTGGTCGTGGTGTTGTGCGTGCCCGGCACCGCCGCGCAAGGGATCGGCCACCTCACGGGGCTGGCGATCTTCGCGGTCGCGTTCACCGGCATCGCGTGTTCGTCGTTCGCGCTGTCGCTCCAGCTCTACGGGCAGAAGCACATCGCAGCCAGCCGCGCCGCGCTCATCCTCCTCATCGAGCCGGTGTTCGCCGCGATGGCCGGGTATGTGAACGGCGAGCGGCTCGGTGTCGTCGAGCTCGCCGGGGCCGGCGTGATCCTCGTGGGAATCGTGATCGCCGAGCTCGGTCCCGGCCGGGAGCAGGTGCCACACCCCGAGCTCGTCGAGCCCCATCCTTTCTAGACTTCCCTGGTGTCCGTTCCCGGCCTCACGATTGACGATTCGGCGCGATTTCTCGGCCATGTCATCTGGGTCGAGCGCCGGCTCTTCGAGGTGCTGGGGGGCTGGGTCTCGGACCCGGCTGATCCGGCGGTGAAGCTCGCGTTCGCCCGCCACAGCCGTCATCACGCTTGGTATGCCGAGCTGATCGAGCCCCTTCGGCCCGACACCCGGGATCACGATCTCGACGCCCGGGCCCCGCTCGACGCCAGATGGCGAAGCCGCGTCAACAAGATGCTGGCGGCGACGGCCACTCCCCAGCGCCTCGAACGGCTCACCGACACCCTCGTGGGCACCATTGCCCTCTACGAGCAGTACCTCGGTGCCACCCGAGCCGTCCGAGATGCCCCGATTCGTCGGGTGCTGGGGCTCGTGGTGGAGTCCGAGCGGGCTGAACTCGGCGAATTCGAGGCCCTTGCGAGAATCGATGCAGGAAGCGGGGCCACCGGCCGATAGCATCACTAGCCCCCAACAGGGATTCAGCCCGTTTCGGAGCCTGTGGAAAGCGTCGCTTGACGGGGTCGTTATGGTACGGAGGGCGACCGCCCCCCGACTGTCGGGAACCGGGAACATCCGCCGCCACCAGGCGGTTTTCAACAAGCTCACCGAACTTGCTCTTCTAGAGATCAGCGAAAGGCATCAGTGGCTAAGGAGCGTGTCGAGCGGGACGAAGAAGACCTCGTCCGGCTCTATCTCACCGACATCGGGCAGTACCCACTGCTCACCAAGGACGACGAGGTTCGCCTCGCCCAGCAGATCGAGCGTGGAAACGTCGGTCGCGACGAGTTCGAGAAGACCCCGGCCAAGAAGCTCACGCCGGCCAAGAAGCGCGAGCTCAAGAAGATCGCCCGTGAGGGTGAGCAGGCCCAGCGCACGTTCGTGCAGTCGAACCTGCGGCTGGTGGTCTCGATCGCCAAGAAGTACCAGGCCTCTGGTCTGCCGCTCCTCGACCTGATCCAAGAGGGCAACCTTGGCCTGATGCACGCCGTCGAGAAGTTCGACTGGCGCAAGGGGTTCAAGTTCTCCACGTACGCCACCTGGTGGATCCGGCAGGCCATCACCCGCGGTATCGCCAACACCGGTCGCACCATCCGACTGCCGGTGCACGCGGGCGACACGCTGGCGCGGCTCCAGAAGGCGCGTTCCCGCCTGGAGCTCAAGCTCGGTCGTCCCGCCACGCTCGCGGAGCTCGCGATCGAAGTGGAGATGCCCGAGGACAAGGTCACCGAGGCGCTGCGCTTCGCGGCCGAGCCGCTGTCGTTGTCGGAGCCGCTGCGTGAAGACGGCGACGCCGAGCTCGGCGACATCGTCGAGGACCGCTCGGCCGAATCGCCGTTCGAGGTTGCCGCCACCGCGCTGCTCCCCGACGAGATCGAGAAGCTGCTCGCACCGCTCGACGAGCGTGAGCGCCAGATCCTGGCGTTGCGCTTCGGCCTCGACCGGGGCGAGCCGCGCACACTCGAAGAGGTTGGCGAGTACTTCAACCTCACGCGTGAGCGCATCCGCCAGATTGAAGCCCGCGCGATGAGCAAGTTGCGTCACCCATCCGCCGACACCGGCGCCCGCGACCTGCTGGCCGTCTAGCCGACCAGCAAGTCCGGGAAGGCCATGGAGCCCCGCTTCGGCGGGGCTTCGTCGCGTCTCGACCCAACCCCGCTACCGAGCAAGTGACGCTTTAGGGCGGCGGCGGTATTTCCACCAAATCGTCACGATCAACATCCTCAAGAGCCGGGCCTCGAGACGCGCGAACTGCTCGTGTATGTCGGTTCCAAACGCGTCGACCTGCTTGCTCAATGGAGGAGTCGAGCCGACGAGCGATTCGCGCTCGATCAGGTCGTCCGTGCGAGCGTCACGGCGAGCGCAATCGATCCGAGAATCGTCGGCATCAGCCACATCAAGAGGGTCGCCTTCAGGTCCTTGATCGCCGAGTCCAGGTTCTGCTTGGTCGCGATCGCCAGATGGTCGAGATCGGTCTTTGTGGCGATGTCGGCCCAGCCCACGGGCGGCAGGTACTCCATCAGGAGTGCTGCCTCGTCGGCGCCAAGCGTGGCCTCGAGTCGGTCGTGGAGCGAGCGTCGGAGCTTCTGTTCATCTACAGCCATGATGCCCGACGACACAGGTCTGTCAAGGCAGTGACCAACTCCTGATCCGGCTCCTGATCAGGGTCAACCGATTCGGCCCGCACGCGTCTGTACCGGGCGTGATCATGGTGGCGGTGGAATCCGAGACGACCGGGGCGATACCTGACGCGATGGCATCGGACGACGCCGATTCGGTGCTCGGGGCTGCGTTCCGGCAGCACTACGAGCAACTCGTGGGTTTCGCACGGCTCCTCGTCGACGATCGAGGCCAAGCCGAGGAAGTAGTGCAGGAAGCGTTCGCCCGACCTCTTTCGCTGGAGCGAAGGCAATGCAATTCTCACGCTCGTCGCGCAAGGAATCACCGCCGTCGACTGGTAGCGCGTCACACCCAAACTTCCGAGCAAGTGACGCTTTGCCACCAAATACGCGGCAAAGCGTCACTTGCTCCGTAAGAAACGAGCGTCACACGGGCGCGGGGGCGTTGGGGGCGTTGGGGGCGTTGGGGGCGTTGGGGGCGCTGGGGGTGGAGAGCTCTGGGGGAGGCGGCATTGGCGCGGTGGTGGCCGGAGGGCGACGGCTGTCTTGGTGACGCCACCACAGGCCGACGAGCGCGCCGAACGCGAACCCGCCGAGGTGCGCGGCCCAGGCGACACCGGACGTCTCTCCAACGAGCAGCAGGTTGCTCGCGAGCCAGATCACGAGCAGCCAGAGTGCTTGCACCTTGCGCAGGAACACGGGTCCGATCGGGATGATCGACTTGATGCGCACGTTCGGCCACAACACGAAGTACGCGCCCATGACCGCGGCGATCGCGCCCGACGCGCCGACCATCGGCACAGTCGAGTTCGGGAAGAGCAGAACGTGAGCCAAGGTCGCGGCCGCGCCACCAACGAGGTACAGCAACAGATACCGCCACCATCCCTTGTGCGCTTCCAGGTTGTTGCCGAACACCCACAGGAACACGAGGTTCCCGAACAGGTGCGGGATGCTGCCGTGCAGGAACATCGTGGCGATCAGCGCGAGCCACACGACCTTGCCTGGCGAGTGCGCGGGACCGCCCTCGTCGGAGCACGCGCTGAAGTCGTGCGGGAATTCTCGGAATGTCTCTTCGAACTCGCGCTCGGTGAGCGGGCGCCCCTGCGTGATCTCACACGGAATCGCCGCGTTGTCGACGGCGAAGCGCAGGTCGCCCTCAGCGCCCCGCTCGATGATGCCGTCCCAATGCAGCTCGGGTGTTCCCGTTGGCTGCACCGCGAAGTACACGACGATGCACAGCGCGCTGAGCAGGAGCGTCACCCTCGGGACGCGCCGGATGGGGTTGGCGTCGGCGAACGGGATCATGGGCTCGCCGAGCCGGGTGGCTCATTAGGTGGCTCATCGGGCGGCTTGGGTGCTGTCCAACCCGTCCACCCCGCGCCGTCCCACCACCGCAGCTGCGCAGTGGGGTTCCACGGGTCGGGATGCCAGTCGGGTTTGGGCAATGATACGGCCGTCGCGGCCCACGTACCCGCGGCCTCGGCTCGCGCCCGCGCCGCCGGGATCGCCTCCGCGAGCACGGTGACGAGTGCGTCGAGATTGTTCGTGCCTACCGCCACCCAGTAGCGCTTGCCGCCGTCGAGTCCCCGCAGGCTCATTGAGTCGGAGGTCCAGATGGGGTTCGCACCCAGGTAGCGGCGATTGAGGTGGCGCCACGGCCAGGTGTTCCCAGCTTGTCCGAGGGTCGACAGCTCGAGCGCACAGAGCCGCACCCAGCGCTTCCCAACCCACAGATGGTCGGCCTCGACCCGGACGCGCGTCTTGCGGAAGCGCACCACGTTGTAGAGCCACGCCAGCACGGCGACGGGCGCGAGCACCGGCAACACCGCCACGACCATGATCACCACGATCACGGGCAGCCAGCGCCAGTCGCGCCGCTGGGCGGCCAGGTGCTCCTCGTACAACGCCGCTGCCGGCGCGGCCAGGTCAGTCATGCCTGCTCAGTCGTCCCCGCTCAATCATCCCTGCTCAATCACCGTGGACGTACGGTACGCTCCCGCGAGTTGACGCCGACTCCACGGGGGTTTCGATGAAGAAGCTGCTCATCCTGCTTGTCCTGGTGCTCATCGGGGTCGCGGTGGCGAAGAAGCTCCGCGAAGTCGAGCACTAGATCCCCACGCTCGACCCGACGCTCGAGGGACGCTCTACGCGGCAGCGCGGTCTTTCCGGCGCAAGAGCCACCACACCACCGCGCCCGCGCTCGCCGCAGCGACGGCGCCTGACACTGCAAGTGGCGAGTGCGGTACCGGCACGCGGTCGCGCAGCCGGACCGGACGGGTGAAGTTGAGGACCGGCCACTCTTCTTCCTTGGCGACACGCGCGAGATCACGATCGGGGTTGACGGCGACCGGGTTCCCCACGACGCGCAGCATCGGCTCGTCGGTGACCGAGTCGCTGTACGCGTACGACTCGGCGAGGTCGATCCCGGAGCGCTCGGCGAGCGCGCGAATCGCGTCGGCTTTATAAGGGCCGTACCCGTAATACGCGAGCTCACCGGTGTACGCGCCGTCGACGCCCACCTCCGCGCGCGTCGCTATTACGTCGTCGACGCCGAGGAACTCACCGAGCGGCCGCACCACTTCCTCCGGCGCCGACGACACGATCACGACCGTGCGCCCCGCCGCCTGGTGCTCGTGGATGAGCTCGAGCGCCTCGGCGAAGATGATTGGCGTGACCACTTCTTCCAGGGCCTCGCGCACGATCGACGCCACGTGGTCGCGGTTCCAGCCCTTGATCATGTCGAGCATCGCGACGCGCAATTTCTCCCTCTTCTTCTCGTCGGCGCCGACGAGCATGAAGACCACCTGTGCGACCGCACCGCGCGCGATCGATCGCCGGGACAGCAGCCCTTCTTTGTAGAAGTTGCGACCGAACGCGAGCACGGAACTCTTGGCGATGATCGTCTTGTCGAGGTCGAAGAACGCCGCACTCGTTGCCATCGGTACAAGGCTACGCGCCCCCCTGAACATGATCGACCGTTGACATGATCGACCGTCGACATGTTTGACCCTTGACACGATCGAAGACGCGCCGTACGTTGCCAGCCGCTCGTCTTCCCGTGCCCTTCCTCGTGCGAACCGGTCGCGTCTGTCGACCGGTCGATCCGAGGAAGGTGCAATCTCGTGCTCTTCGCGCTCTGGTCTCCCAAGGGAGGCTCCGGCACATCGGTGCTCGCCGCCGCATGTGCGCTCGTGTTGGCCCGTGACGGGGCCGGTGCTCGCCTCGCCGACCTCGCCGGCGATCAACCCGCCATCTTCGGGCTCGCCGCCGATCCGGAGACCGGCATCGTCGACTGGCTCGCGGCGGGTGCCGAAGCACCGGCCGACGCGCTGGAACGACTCGCAGTCACCGTGGCTCCCGGTGTCGCGCTGGTTCCGCGTGGCACCGCCGACCGCGCCCTCGCTCCGCTCCCAGCGGCCGAGACCGGCGCTGCGCTCGCGGTCGCACTGCGCGACGGACCGGTGCCCACGGTCGTGGATGCCGGCACTGCCACAGCACCCGCGGCGCGTGCGCTCGTGGAAGTGGCCGACGTGTCGGTGGTCGTGCTCCGGGGTTGCTACCTCGCGCTGCGCCGGGCGGTGCACTCGCCGCTCCTGGCTCGCGCCGCCGGCGTGGTCATCGTCGAAGAGGTCGGTCGGTCGCTCGGCCCATCGGAAGTTCGTGACGTTCTTGACCGGCCGATCCTGGCGCGCGTCCCGGTCCGGGCTCCCGTGGCGCGCGCGGTCGACGCGGGTGTGCTCGCCGCGCGTCTGCCCGACGCGTTAGCTCGGCCGGCGGCGCGACTGCTCACTCGGCTCGGACTCTGCACCGAGCGACGGGGCGAAGCCGCGTGAGCACCGAGCTCAAGCAGCGCGTTCACGAGCGCTTGCTCCGCGCGCCCGAGCTCGTCGAGCTCGCGCAAGCCGATGGGCAACACGCGGTACGTACCCGACTAGCCGAGCTTCTGCGCGACGAAGATCCGCTCCTCCCCGTAGCGCACTTCGAGCGCTTGCTCTCGGAGCTCACCGACGAAGTAGCTGGGCTCGGACCACTCGAGCCGTTGTTGGCCTCGCCCGACGTCACTGAGGTCATGGTGAACGGCCCCGGTCACGCGTACATCGAGCGGGCCGGTCGGCTCGAGCGCATCGAGCTCGATCTTGACGCCGCGGGAATCGCGCGACTCGTCGAGCGCGTCGTCGCGCCCCTCGGGTTGCGGCTCGACCGGTCGTCTCCGATGGTCGACGCCCGTCTGCCCGACGGGTCGCGCCTGCACGCGATCCTCCCGCCGCTCGCGATCGACGGACCGTGCGTGACGATTCGACGTTTCGGTGCACGCCCCGTGCCGCTCGAGGCGTTCGGACTCGACGCCGCCGCGCAGGCGTTCCTTCGTTGGTGCGTAGAAGTCGGGTGGAACCTCGTGGTCGCCGGCGGCACCAGCGCGGGGAAGACCACGCTGCTCAACGCGCTTTCCGGCGCCATCCCGCTTGGCGAGCGAGTGGTGACCATCGAAGAGACCGCCGAGCTGCGCTTGGCCCAGCCGCACGTCGTACGGCTCGAAGCCCGACCACCCAACGCCGAGGGCGCGGGTGCGGTTCCAGTGCGCGCGCTCGTGCGTGCTGCGCTGCGGATGCGACCCGACCGCGTTGTGGTCGGCGAAGTCCGCGGCGGCGAGGCCTTCGACATGCTCCAGGCACTCAATACCGGTCATGACGGCTCGCTCTCCACGGTGCACGCCAACAGTGCGGCCGACGCCATCACTCGGCTGGAGACCCTCGTGTTGCTCGCCGACACCGGGCTCCCACTGGTGGCCGTGCGCTCCCAGCTCTCCGCCGCACTCGACGGCGTGGTCTTCGTGGCTCGTCGCGCGGGTGGTGTTCGGCGCGTCGAGCAGGTCGCAGAGTTGGTGGTAACGCCCGACGGTCCCACCGTCCGATCGTTGTTCTCGTGGCGCGACGGCTCACTCGCTGCTACCGCCACACCCACACGCGCACCGCGTCGACCCGACGCGCCGCCCCCCGACATCGAGTGGTTCGCATGCGCACAGTGACCGTGGGCGCAATCGGTGGAATCGTCGCCCTGGCGCTTGTGCGCTCGGCGCGCCGGGTCGAGGCGGGTCAACAGGCGCGCAGCCTGACCGGACCGCGGCGGTGGCGACTGCCGGCGGCCGCGCGCACCTGGTTGATCCGCGCGCTCGACGATGCCGCGCTCACGTTCGAGCCGGAAGCGGCGTGCGAGCTGTGGATCGCGGGCTCGATCGGTGTCGCGATCCCGGCGGCCGCACTTGCACCCGGGCTCGGTGTTGCCGCCGCGCTCGGCGCGCTGGTGGCCGGGCCGGTGGCGCTCCGAGTCGCGCGCGGCCGAACCCGCCGCCGCTTGGTTGTCGCGCTTCCGGGGGCATTGGAGCATGTCGCCGCCGGACTTCGCGGTGGCGCAACCGTTGACGAAGCAGTCGACGCGCTTGGCGAGGGTGATGGTCCGCTCGCCCCCGATCTCCGCCGCGTGCGGGCGCGCGCCTCGCTCGGCCCAGGGCTTGCCGACGCACTGCGGTCGTGGTCGGCCGAGCGCAACCTCTCATCGGTACGGGCCGCGTGCGGCGCGCTCTCCGTTGCCGCGTCGGTGGGCGGCCCCGCGGCCGGTGCCATTGACGGGCTTGCGGGTTCGTTGCGTGATCGGCTCGGTGCCGTTGCCGAAGCGCGGGCGCTCTCGTCGCAGGCGCGTGTATCGGCGATCGTCGTGGGCGGCGCGCCGCTTGCGTATCTCGGTTTCTCCGCAGTGGCCGATCCCGCATCACTGAGCCTGCTCGTCGAGACGGGCGCCGGCCGCGCGTGTCTTGTGCTCGGACTGGTGTTCGAGGTTCTCGGCATCGTGATCATGCGCAGGATCGTGCGATCCGAGGACGACCAGTGACCGTTGTCGTGCTGCTCATCGGGATCGGCTGGGGTGCGCTGGTCGCCGTGCCGTTCGCCCGCCATGCACAACGCGCCGAAGTGGTGTCGCGGCTCGAGTCGCACTCGCCCCGATCAATCCATGAGCCTCGGGCATCACGCTGGCGCCAGGTACCGGTTCTCCAGTGGGCCGGACCCGTCGGCCGAGTCGTCACCGGTCTTGCGCGGCGACGCACCGACGCTCGGCGCGACGAGGAGCTCGCGCGCGACTTGCCGGTAGCGATCGACTTGCTTGCGGTTGCGGTGGGCGCGGGATGCACGCCGTATCTCGCGGTTGGTGTCGCATCGCAATGGTCCCCACCCGCGGTGGCCGAGCCGCTCGACGGCGTCCGGCGCGATTGCTCGCTCGGCGTGACCTTCGCCGACGCGTTGGACCGGATGGCTCGGGATCGCACATTGCTTCAGCCGCTGGTCGACGCGCTGCTCGCATCGGAGCGGTATGGCGCCCCGGTCGGCGACGCGCTCACGCGCTTGGCGGTCGAGGAGCGGGCCACGCTGCGGCGGCGCGCCGAAGCACGAGCCCGCACCGTTCCCGTGAAGCTTCTCTTTCCCCTGGTCTTCCTCGTCCTGCCGGCGTTCGCGTTGCTCTCCGTTGTACCTGTGCTGCTCGCCGGCCTCACCAGTACCTAACCCAACAGGATCTCAGGAGGTCCCTCATGCACTTGTTCCACCGATTCCGTCGCGCGCTCCGTGTCCTCACCGGACAGGAAGCAGGTCAGACAACCGCCGAGTACGCGCTCGTGATCCTCGGCGTGGCGGTCGTCGCCGGCGGCCTTGCGATCTGGGCCAAGGGCGGCGCCATCAAGGACCTGTTCGACGACATCATCGGGAAGATCCTCTGATGCGTGCGCCGCGCGCTCGTGAGCGGGGCCAGGCGACGGTCGAGTTCGCGCTCGTCCTGCCGATCCTGGTGCTCGCGTTGCTCGCTGTGCTCCAAGTCGCGTTCGTCGTGCGTGATCACGTGGCGGTCGTCCACGCGGCACGCGAAGCGGCCCGAGCTGCCAGCGTCGACCCCGACCCGAGTCGGGCCGTGCGTGCGGCACACGCCACCCTCCCGGAAGCGAACGTTCACGTTGGGAGTCGTCCACGGGTGGGTGAGTCGATCTCCGTGGTGGTCACCTACAAGTCACATACCAACTTGCCGCTCGTCGGCCCGCTCTTCCCCGACCCCACCTTGCGATCACGAGTCGTGATGCGGGTCGAGAAGTGACTCGAAAAGTGACACCGCGAGAGGGCGGGAGCACATCGGTCGTCATGGTCGGTGTGCTCGCCGTCGCGGTGGTCGCGGCGTTGGCCGTCGGTCGAGTGGGAGTGGCGGCGGTTGCCAGTGCCAAAGCCGACGCGGCGGCCGACGCCGCTGCGCTCGCCGCCGCCGACATGTTGGCGCTCGGGCGAGGCCCCGCGGTTGCTTCCCGTGCTGCACACGACACCGCGCAGGACAACGGGGCCCGACTGCTGCGCTGCTCGTGGAGTGGTCGACGGGTGACGGTACGGGTGAAGGTGGTCATTGCCGGCTCGGCCGATGCTCACGCAACGGCCCGGGCCGAGATCGGGAGCGGTTAGCCCGCGGTCTGCACGATCCCGTCGTCGGCGAAGTCGGCAAACAACGCGGCGCCGCCCGGCCCGATCACGAGGTTCGAGCCGGAGCCGCTTCCGACCGGGATCGTGATGCTCTTGATCGTGGCTGGGTCGATGGACAGCCCGAGGCGCCCGAGGCGCCAGAGCGACACCACGTCGACGTTCATCATCTCCACGTGACGGGCGAGGATCGAGACGTAGTGCAGCGTTGTGGAGTCACCGGGGTTCTGGGCGCGCAACGTGGCAAGCGCCGAGACGATGACCAGAGCCTGGTTCCCCGACCGTGCGATGTCGCCCAGGAGGTTGAAGTCCTTGCGGTCGCGCGAGAGCGCAAGGGCCTGCGCGCCGTTGAGACGCTGGAGCCCGGGCTGGAAGTTGGCACCGGAGTCACTGTCGTTGTACTGCTGGTCGCCACCCAGGCTGAGCG
>CAMDCC010000030.1 GCA_945889545.1 Bifidobacterium breve
CGGAACCATCGAGCTCGAGCCCAGGAACAACGACTACCAGCCGCATACAGAATCCAGTCACCCGCTTACAGAAGCCGGTCGATTTGCCATCACAACTCTGGAAAGCGGCGACCCACGCCGATCTTCTGTCTTCCTCGATCCTGTACCACGATGGCAACATCAGATTCGATCCACCGACTGCGATCGCCGGTCCAATCGGGTCTGTCGACGCCGTCATCGCGCTCTCGAAGGATCCCGCGGCCGCAGTCCTAGCCGGCGACGGCTTCAAGGCCCCCGTCGCTCGCTTGGCGTCGTACACCGACACCGGCGAACTTCAGTCGGACGGCTCCCTGCGGGCCGCCCAGTTCCGGCGACTGGTCTGGCTAATCCTCTACCGCGACATTCTTTGGCAGGGTTTCCCCCCGGAGACAGCGGTGACCCAGACCTCCGACGTTGCCGGGATTGTCGATGCATACACCGGGGAGTTCATCTCGATTACGGCCTTCGGTGAGCAGCGCGCACCCGCCGATGTCTGACAGATTCGGATCATGAGCCGTGCCACATTTCGTGCCAGTACGGGGTGGAATTGGTGAGACTCAACGGGCACTATCGGACACTGATGGACACACCTGACCAGCGCATTCGCGAAAAGCTCAGGTGGGCGCGCGCCTGTCGGATTTTTTCCCAAGCTGAGAACGCGGGTTCGATTCCCGTCACCCGCTCTGGGTGTTCGCGTCATGTCGTGATGTGGCGTGGCATTCGTGACATCGACGAGACGGTGGTGGCGTTTCTACGCGACCGAGTCAGGCCGGAAGCCGGTCCGCGAGTTTCTCGAGCACCGGTCCATCCCTGATACAGACCGGAACGAGATCCTCGCCGCCATGAAGCGCGTGCAGCGTGACGGCGTCGCGGTAGCACGGCATCTCCGGGGCGACCTGTTCGAGCTCCGTGCCGAGGGCCGCGATGCGAGCTATCGGATTCTCTTCGCAACTGAGGGTGCAAGCAGTCAGGTGCTTCTGGGGCTGTCAGCCTTCAGCAACTCGTGAACTCGACCTCGCCGAACGCCGCCTGGTCGACTGGCGCTCCCGCCGGCGGCGGGCGAGCCTCTGATCACCAATGCAATAACCTATATTTGGGATATTGATTCCGAACGAGGTGAGGACTGGCGTGGCCAAGAACGACGACCTCGACGACCTCATCGACGAACTCGCCCAGACGGACCCCGAGATTCGTGAGCGAATCGAGGCTGCACTCGAACGACAGACGCTTGCCCGCAACCTCGCGGAGCGCCGACGAGGCGCAGGTTTGACTCAGACCGAGATCGCCGAACGCATGGGGACCAGCCAAGGGCAGGTTGCTCGTTTCGAGTCGGGTGCCGACACCCGCATGTCGACCGTCGAGCGCTACGCAACTGCGGTCGGACTCAAGATCTCTTGGAACATCAAGCCAGCACGCAAGCGCCGAGTCCGCTCCAGCTAAGAATCGAAACGGGGGGCGCTCCGTCGATATCTCGCGTATCGTGATCTCGGTGCGCGGGGGGGTGCGGGTTCGAGGGGTTGCCGCTGCGGCATTGGTGTTTGCTCTCGCGGCCGCGACTCCTGCCGCCGCCGCGCCGACCGCCACGCTGCAGTCCGAAGACGAGCTTTCCGCGGCGACGGGTCAGGGCGTCGCCCGGATCAAGGGTGGTTGGATCCTCACCGGGACCCGCTACATCGTGCGGGTCGACGAGAAGTTCAAGGTGAAGAAGGAGAACCGCCTCCCGATCCCGCCGGATCTCGCGGCCAAGGGTTACAACCACGTGGGCGACGGCGCCGTGGTCGGGAAGATCCTGTACGCGCCCCTCGAGCAGGACGACTACGAGCTCGGCGAGCAGGTCACGGCCCTGTACAGCGTCAAGACGCTCAAGTTCATCGACTTCGTCACGGTCGCGCAGCACGAGAACTCGTTCGTCACGGTCGATCCCAAGACCATGATCGCCTACTCATTCGACCGTTTCGGCGGTCAGGCGCTGCTGCGCTACGACGTGCGCGCCGACTGGGCCCACTCGAGCCGATCGCGATGAGCCTGTTCGTCGACAAGGCGCAGGGCTGCGACATCTTCGGTGGCTACGCGTGGATCTCCACGTCCAATCCCACGAACGAGCTCTACCGCGTCGACCTCGAGACCGGCCAGGTCGACGATCTCGGATCGGGCGGGCACGTGCCGGGTGAGGGCGAAGGCATCGACGCCACGAAGCTGAAGTCGGGCATCATCCACTCGATGGTGATCGACCCGAAGATCGCGCCCGTGTACCTCGGGCACTACACGATCACCGAGTAACGCGCTCCGCTACTTGTTGGCGAGCCTCAGCACGGGTCGCCTACCACGGCGCCGCACACCTCGACCGACCGCGCACCTTCGAGTCCGCCCGAGCCCACCGCACTCACCTGGTAGTAGGAGTGCGCGCCGGGTACGTCGACATACTCGTTCGTGTTCACCGTCGCGACGAGTGAACCCGTGATGCCCTGGGTACCCGACCGGTAGATGCGGTACTGCGCGGCACCCGGTACGGCGTCCCACTGCATGCTCACCTCGCCACTGCCACCGCCAGGCTCCGCGGTGAGGTTCGTGACCTGACCCGGAGGCTGCGGGACCGTGGCCTGTGTGGTCGGAGGCAGCGTGGTGATCGTCGTCGAAGACGTGCTGGTGCTTGTTGAGCTCGACGACGTGGTCGTTGCTTCGGGCTTGTCGTCGCCTCCACTCGCGAGCAGCGCGACCACCACGCCCACCGCGATGCCCAGGGCGAGCGCGAGGGCGGCAATCCACCACCAGTTGCGCCGTGGCTCGTCGTCGTCGCCGCCATCGTCGTACTGCGCGCGCGGCGGGTCGCTCGGCGGCGGCCCCACAACCATCGGACCCTCGGAGGTCGCGCCGCCAACGCGCGGACCCGCCGGCAGCGTGGCGTCGCCGCCACCACCGAGCGGACGGGTGGCGTCGGGATCGAATGTCTCGGTCATGACGTGATGCTCGCGATCCCCCAGATGAACACCACGAAGCCGAGCACCATGAACGCCACCGTACGGCCTATGGGCACTTGCGGCAGGGTTCCCGTCGTTGCGACCCGCACCTTGGATCGCACCGGGCTGCCCGGACGCGCCCGCTTCACGGCTTCGCGGGCGCCTCGCGCCCGATCGCCGCGCCGCCGGATCAGCGCGAAGGCGTTCGCCACGAACAATGCAGCACCCAGCGCTGTGACGATCTCCAGGAGCACATCGCCGTAGAAGTCCACGACGTCATGGTACGGGGGCGCGGCGCCAGCGTGCCCTTCGCGGCCGTGGTGTCAGCCGAGGCCGGGCTTTGTCACCATCATCACGATGATCGCGACCATCGCGATGTGCAGCAGCGTGGAGATCACTCCGACCTGCTTGCCGAGCTGCGCGAGCTGGGCCACCTGCGGCGGTGGGCCCGAGCCCTGCAACGGCGCCCCGCTCGTGCCCATCTCGATCATGCGGGTCTCCATCTGATTGACCCGTGGGTAGAGCAGACCATGCGAGATCCCGATCGAGACCAGGAAGATCGCCATGGACAACCACACCCAGGTCTGACCGAAGTCAAGGACATCGCCACTCAAGAGCACCAAGACGACTCCGAGCACGAAGACCGCGTAGATGAAGTACTCCCCGATCTTCGACACAAGCTTGTTGGCCTGGAAGATGGCCAAGCCCTCAGGTCCAGGGTGGGCCATGACCTGCTGGCCATAGATGCCGTTGAGGATCACCGCCCCGAAACCGACGATCGCACACACGATGTGCAGCACCAGCACGATGTCGTATGCGGCGTCCGAGTAGTCAGCGATCACGGCTCCCCCTCTATGTTCGGCGATTGGGTGCGGCGCGATCGTAGGGCCGCGGCGCCGTCCGGCGTTGGAACCGGCACCGTGGTACAACGCGTCGGTGCGCCTCGTGGTGGCTGAATGCTCGGTGGAGTACGACGGTCGCCTGGGCGCGCGGCTGCCCCCCGCCCGTCGACTCCTCGTGTTCAAGGCCGACGGCTCGATCGCCATCCACGCCGATGCCAAGGCATACAAGCCGCTCAACTGGATGAACCCGCCGTGCACGATCACCGAGGTCGACGGCACCATCACCGTCGCCAACCCGGGCGGCGAGCGACTCATCATCGAGCTCCTCGACGTGGTCTTCGACGAGCGCTTCGAGCTCGGCGACGACCCCGGCCTCGCGAAGGACGGTGTCGAGGCCGAGCTCCAGGAGCTGCTGGCTGCCCGAGTGGAGGCGCTGCGTGAGGACTTCAAGCTCGTGCGGCGGGAGTACCCCACCGACCTTGGCCCCGTCGACCTGCTGTGCCGCGACGGCGAAGGCCGCGCGGTGGTTGTGGAGGTGAAGCGGGTCGGCGAGATCGCCGGGGTGGAGCAGCTGCTCCGGTATCAGGAGCGGCTCGACCTCGACGGCACGCTCGCGCCCACCATCGGCATGTTCGTGGCCACTCGCATCAAGCCGCAGGCCCGGGTGTTCGCCGAGAGCCGCGGCGTGCTGTGCGTGGAAGTAGACCTGGAGACCCTCAGAACCGGCGCACCGGCTGGCCTCAGATTGTTCTGAAGCCAGCCGGCGTCACCGAACTCGAATTACAGCGCTGCGAGCCGGGCCCAGAATTCCGGGAAGAACGCGGCGAACAGGCCGAGAGCTACCAGGTTCGACACCTTCTCGTGCAGGGCGACACCGAGTGCGCCCATCGCGAACGCAACGATCGCGACCGCATAGAAGATGAACTGAACGGTATTGCTCAGGTTGCCAATGGCGGACATGACTCCCCCTTCTGCGCGAATCCGACGGAGTCGCGAGCCCGAAGCGTATGAGCGCGCCCTAGCGATGTGGTGGATGTCGAGCGGACGGGCGAGACCGAGGAAGGTCTCAGGGGTTCGAGCAAAGGGAACGCCGGGGGGCGGTTACCCGCACCCCCGGCGCATCACCTAGTTCTGGCTTAGAGCGCTGCGAGACGGTCCCAGAACGCCGGGAATGTGACGGCGAACAGGCCGAGAGCAACCAGGTTCGCCACCTTCTCGCCACCCGGCACCTTGATGGCCAGCGCGGCAAGCGCGAAGGCCACGATGCCCACGGCGAAGAAGATGAACTGAATCGTGTTGCTCAGAGTTCCAATTGCCATTGACTTATTCCCCCTTAATGGAATGGGTCCGAGTTCGTGGAGGCGGATCGCATCCGCGAACGGGTGGATATCGGACGTCCTTCTGACCGATCGGACGCGGGATCGGTTACTCGCGGATTCGGGCGAGCCGCTCACTCGGCACCCTGGGTCGGCCAGGATGCTGGCCATGGATGCCGCCGCGATTGCTTCTGGGGCTTGTGAGCAGACCGGTCTGGACGACTTTGGGGACAGCCGCTACCGGGAGGGCCTCGAAATCTTCCTTGCGTCGGCGACCGAGGAGGCTCGGCTCTCCGAGCTCGGTGAGCTGGCGATCGAGGCCCAGGTCACGAAGTGCCTCGTCAACCGCCTCCGGGTCACGGCGTGGCTGACCGACCATCCCGGGGTGCTCGCTGAACCGGTGGAGCGGCCGATCATGGTGCTTGGCCTGCCTCGCACCGGCACGACCCTGCTGAGCGAACTGCTCCATTGCGACCCGGCGAACCGGTCGCTGATGCGCTGGGAGGCGATGGACTCGGTGCCGCCGCCCGAGGCCGGGAACTTTGGATCCGACCCACGGGTCGAAGCTGCCCGCGTCGACGCCGGCATGCTCGACGTGCTGAACCCCGGTTTTCGCGCCATCCACTACGAAGCGCCCGACGGGCCGACCGAATGCGTGGCGGTGCTCGCGCAGGACTTCAAGAGCCTCTTGTGGGAGTGCGTCGCGAATGTGCCCTTGTACAGCGAGTGGCTGCTCGGCTGCGACCAGTCGTCGGCTTACGAGTACCACCACCGGGTGCTCCAGCTGCTCCAGTCGCACGCGCCGGGTCGGTGGGCGCTCAAGACGCCGCACCATTGCCTCGCGCTCGACCCGCTCGTCGCGCGTTACCCCGACGCCCGGCTGGTGATGACGCACCGCGACCCGGTGACCGTCGTCGCGTCGCTGTGCAGCCTGGTCCGCTCGCTCTCGGGCACCTTCAGCGACGCCGACCACGGCGACTACATCAACGAGCACTGGACGACGGTGGCCGTGGAGCTCGTCGAGCGCGTGATGGCCTGGCGTGACGTGCACGGCGACGACGCGTTCGTCGACGTGCCGTACCGCGACCTGGTCAGCGACCCGCTCGCGGTTGTACGGTCGATCTACGACCACAGCGGCACCGATCTCACGCCCGAAGCTGAGACCGCCATGAGTGGCTATCTCGCCGA
This sequence comes from Bifidobacterium breve, assembly GCA_945889545.1. Classification (GTDB taxonomy): domain Bacteria; phylum Actinomycetota; class Acidimicrobiia; order IMCC26256; family PALSA-555; genus SHVJ01. The sequence continues at coordinate 6,322 of CAMDCC010000030.1, forward strand.
TCACCCGCAGGGCGAGCACGGGAAGCATCGCTACGACCTCGACGACCTCGGGCTGAACGCCGACGCCATCCAGGAGCGGTTCGGCGCCTATCGCGATCGCTTCAGCGAGGAGCTCGCGTCGCGCTGAGAACCTCGCGCCGGGCCGCCTCACAAGTCGCCCTGGCCGCGCATCCCACGACGTGATCGTTCACGATCCCCAGGGATTGCATGGCCGCGTACGCAGTGGTTGGGCCCACGAACCGAAAGCCGCGCCGGCGGAGCTCCTTCGAGAGTGCGGTCGACTCGTCGGTCACCGCGGGGATGTCGGCGAGCGCTCGGGGCACCCGGCGTCGACCCTTCGGAGCGAACGACCAGATGAGGTCGGACAGCGAGGCGCCGTCGGCCTGGACCGAAAGCGTGGCCTGGGCGTTGGCGATCGTCGCTTCGATCTTTCCGCGATGGCGCACGATGCCCGCATCGCCGAGCAGTCGCTTCACATCGCGCGCGCCGAACTTCGAGACCGCCGCTGGCTCGAACCCGGCGAAGGCCTGACGGAACCCGTCGCGCTTGCGCAGGATCGTGAGCCACGACAAACCCGACTGGAACCCTTCGAGGCAAAGCTTCTCGAAGATGCGTGCGTCGTCGGTGACCGGCCGACCCCACTCGTCGTCGTGATACGCCGCATACTCAGGCGGCGCCGCGCCCCATCGGCACCGTCGCACACCGTCGTTACCCCGAACGAGATCGCTGATGGCGAGCGCTACTCCCTCGCCATGTTGGCGAACTTCACGAAGTGATCGAGGAACGCGAGGCGCGTAACACCGGTCGGCCCATTTCGGTGCTTCGACACGATGACCTCCGCCGAGCCGCGCGCGTCAGACTCCGGGTTGTACACCTCGTCGCGATACAAGAAGAGCACGACGTCACTATCTTGTTCGAGCGAGTTATGACAAACGATTCCGTTTGACAAAAAGTTGTGGGTTTCAAGGACGCTCGCGTCGAAGGTAGGCATCTCGCCAAGCGGCGTGATGCGGGCGACTTCGTCCCAGAGCACATCGCTCGTTGCAAGATCTTGCAGCAACGGATCGGGAAGCGCGGTCGCGAGGCGTTGCATGCGCGCCCGCCCTACGCCGTGCTTGTAGAGCGTCGACCCGCAGTACGCCATACCCAACCGTGCCGCGAGCTCACGCGCCGTGACTGCGAGGCCCGGCAGAACCTTGGCGCGCACGTAATCCCAGATCTCACGCGGGACGGTGTCGATGTTCGGATTCGACTTCCGAGCGAGTAGGACCTCGCGAGCCCTCGGAATGATGTGACCTCGCGAACCGTGTACACCCACCAGATCGAGGAATCGAAGTTGTTCCTCCCGACCGGAGATATCAACGGTGTAGCCCGTCCGTCCCTTTGTGGGCGGAACGGTGCGGAGCCGGGAACGGATGTCGAGCCGGAGGAGTAGGTCCTGAACACCCTGCGCCAGTTCCTTGCTCGTCGACGCGTAGTACGTGTGCACCGTGTCGCCCTTTGAGATCGTGAGCGAGCCGTCAGTTGCCCAGAGGTGGCGGAGGAAGAGCGCTATCTGACGTTCGGGCAGGCTGAAGATCTCTCGGGGGACGAACTTCTCCCAGGAGCGCTTGCCCCAGAGTCCGTATTGCTCCAGCCAGACCCCGATCGGGTTGCGCTTGCCGTGCGTGAGGTGGAACGGGGGCGGGAGATACACCTGAGTCCAGGTGCGCTCTTGCTTCACGCGCGCCTCGATCCCGAAACGTGACTTCGCCGCGGCACGGACGGCTTCGATGTTCTCGGGGTCGATGGTTGTGTACTGGAGTGCGTGCGTCGGCAGGTGGCAGCCGTCGCCCAACAGATGCCCGAGGAGGATCAGCTCGTCGTCGCGCCATTCGCCGGCGCGCGCTGGCGCGGGTATGCGGCGGGGCGCGGCGATTCTCGATCCCACGGACAGCTCATCGAGCCGCTGCCAGCCGTCGAGGGTGAGGAACGGGTGGTTCGCGCTTGCTTTGACTGTGCGGCCCGACGTGAGCCGGAGCTCGAACACCTCTTTGGTTCCGCTCGGGAACACGTGCGTCATCACGCCGGGCACGAGCTTGAGGTGCTCGTCGAGCGTCCACACCGGAATGTCGGTCTCGCCCGTCAGCATCAGCTCGCCGAGTGTGACGTCGGCATTGGTGTCGGCGCGCGTGACCCGCGTGTCGGCGGTCAGGCACCCTGACTCACGAAGGTCGGCGAGCATCGGGCGCTTGTCTTGGCGGTACTCGAGCTGACGGTTGAGCTGCGAGAGGGCCATCACCGGACAGTCGAGCTCGCGGGCGAGGATCTTCAGGCCACGCGAGATCTCCGCGACCTCGACCTGGCGGTTCTCCATACGCCGGGTAGTGCTCGGCGTCATGAGCTGGAGGTAGTCGACGACGATGAGCCCGAGGTCGCCGTGGCGCGCCTTGGCGCGTCGGGCCTTGGCCCGCATCTCCATGACCGTGCAGTGGGGGTTGTCGTCGATGTAGAGCGGTGTCTCGGCGAGGCGACCCACCGCGTGCGACAGCCGACCCCAATCGGCCTCGGGGATGTCGCCGGTCTGGAGCCGACGCGCATCGACGCGCGCTTCACCCGCGAGCAACCGCTTCGTGAGCTCGAGCACACCCATTTCCATCGAGAAGAACATCACCGGCCGCCGCGCGGTCATCGCAACGTTCGCCGCGGCTCCCAATGCGAACGCCGAGTTGTGGACGATGACGTCGCCGGCAACGAAGTTGTGGAGCTCGGGGACGGTCAGGTCGTAGACCTGCTCGTTGCCGTCGAAGTCGATGGACACAATCTCGTCCCAATAGATGTCCGACGACGCGATCTTTTGGAGATCCGAAGATCCGAGGGCAGTGGAGAGCTCCGCCACGATGCCGCGGCCAGGTGATCGCTTCCCCACGTGCCAGTTGTGGTTCCGAGGCCGACCCGAAAGCTCCGATATTGATGCCCACGGCCGATCACCCTTCACCGCGAGGATCTGCTGCCATGTCTCGATCGGAAGCGTGTCGAGGTTGGCGTTCGCCTGACGATTGCTCACGGCGGCGCGCACGCGCTCAACCGCAGCCTCGCGCCCAAGGATGCCGATCTGGTCGCAGAAGATGCTGAGTGATTCGTGGGTCGTGATCTGGACGGTCCACGCCGGGCGGCGCGTTCCCTTGTAGGCAATCTGCCGCAGACGCAGGCGGGAGAGGATGCCGAACCGCAGCAGGAGGTGTTGCACCGCCCGCGCGAGCGGCTCGGACACCGAGCAGTACTCGACCTGGGTGAACCCGAACTTGTCGACCCATGCCGAACCGTCGGTTGCATACAGCCGATTCAGGAAGAGGACGAGGTTCTGCCGCGAGAGCCGGAAGATCGCTTCAGGGATCCGCTTCTCGTGCGACGTCTTGCCCCAGACACCGTGCTCACGGCAGAGGTCGATGATCGGGTTGGGTGCTCCGCGCCGAGTGACGAGGCGGTAGTTGTACTTGCCGCTCGGGTGCACAGAAGCGCCGAACTCGCCACATCGATCCGTGAGCTCAGCCAGCACGGCCGGGGATGCGGTCGACATCGACGGACTGGTGTTGCGCAAGCAGCCATCACCGATGAGGAAGGCCAGCAGCACGATCTCGGCTTCGCGCAGCGGCTCGTGGCCGAACACGGGGATCGTTCGCGGTACGGCCACCCGTGTCTTGACCTCAACATCAGCGAGCGGACGCCAGCCGGTGGGCGTGAGGAACGGATGCGAAGCGGTCGTGCGAATGACGCGACCCGAGCGCGTCGTCACTTGGAAGACGGGCTTGACGCCGTCGTCGATGAATGCGGACGGGGCGATGGGCCTGAATTTCAGGTCGTTGTCCAGTGCGAGAACTTGACCGGGTGCACCGAGACGCCCGCGCCGATGCATCTCCGCGGCGGTGCGCAGATCACCCGTCGAAGCGTCGACGACGAGCGTGTCCCAGGCGACGCACTTGCCCATACCGGGCCTTGCTGCGACGACGATGAGGTTCGACGGTTGCAGACCGAGGAGCAGGTGGTCGAGATCGACGTAGCCGGTCTGCACACCGGTGATCTCGCCCCCGGTGCCGTACAGCGCTTCGAGCTGGTCGAGCGTGTCCTGCAACGCTACGGACACGACGACCATCGACTCGGACACGCGCTGCTCGGCAACTTCGAACACGAGGGCTTCGGCGTGGTCGAGTGTCTCGGCAACCTCGGAGGAATCGTCGTACCCCATCTCCGCGATGTCGCCTGCGACCGCGATGAGCCGCCGAAGGAGTGCGAGCTCGTTGACGATCTTTGCGTAGTGCGCGGCGTTAGCGGACGCGGGGGTGCCGGCTTGCAGCTTCATCAGCGTCTGACGCCCACCGAGCGCGTCGAGCAGGTCGGCGCGCCGCAGCTCGTCGGCGACCGTGACCGGATCGACGGGCTCGCCCTGCCCGTAGAGCGACATGACCGCTTCGTAGACGTGCCCGTGCGCAGGCTTGTAGAAGTCGGTGGCGCCGACCCGTGCTTCGGTGGCCGCGCTGATCGCATCGCGCGAGAGCAACATGGCTCCGAGCAGCGACTCTTCAGCTTCGAGGTTGTGCGGCGGGACGCGACCGGGCGCGCGTCGCGACGCCGGCTCTAGCGCCTGGACCACAGCGTGCTTTCCCCCTGTCCCGGCGAGGGCCGCCGGGCGTCGATTCGTAGTGGTGAGTTGCGGAGTATGAGCGCGCGGGCCTGTGGAGTGGTAGAGCGAAATCCTTGTGGATCAAGGGGTCGGATATCCCCAGGCCTGTGGAGGACGGGTTCCATGACCCGATGCTCGCAGTTGGGTGAGACAGCCTCTGAACAGCACATTCGCCCGCTTCGGCGGGCAAATGGTCCAGGGATCGCGCTAGCCCGCGACGACCTCGACGTGGATTGTGGCGTCGACGCCAGAGTGCAATCGCACCGTCAGCTCGGCCGGACCGAGCTCCTTGAGCGGCTCGACCAAGTCGATCTTGCGGCGATCGATCTCGACGCCGCTCTGCGCGAGCACCGCGTCGGCGATGTCGGACGAGGTCACCGAACCGAACAGCTTGCCGCCCTCACCCGCGCGCGCCTTGATCTCGACCCGAGCACCAGAGATCTTGGCTGCCACTTCTTCGGCCGTCGCGCGGTCGCGCACCTCTCGCACTTCGCGGCTGCGGCGCATCGACTCGGCTTGCTTGACGATGCCCTTCGATGCCTTGAGCGCGAGACCACGCGGCACGAGGTAGTTCCGTGCGTAACCGTCGGCAACTTCGAGCATGTCGCCTTTGCGACCGAGGTTGTCGACGTCTTCGCGAAGCACGATCTTCATGACTCGTCCTCAGTCTCGGGCCCGCTGTCGGTCTCGGGTGCTGAGATGTCGTCGACCACAACCGCGACCGGCGCATCCGCCGACGCCTCGATGTCCACTTCCGGCGCGGCCACGACTTCGAAGTCACCACCCGTGTCCTCGAGACCGCCGGACTCGACTCCGTTGTCGAGCGCGAGCACATCGGTGTCGTGATCCGGGGTGTCCTGGTCGGGCGCTTCGATTGTCTCGATGGAATCTCGGCGCGGTTCGAACTCGCGCAGCGTGCCGCCATCGCGGTCGCCACGCTTGCCCTTGGACCGGTTTGTGACCTGACGCACGGAGTACGGCAGAAGTGCCATCTCCCGCGCGACCCGGATCGCCTTAGCGACGGCACGCTGCTGCTGCGCGTCGTTGCCGGTGACGCGACGAGCGCGGATCTTGGCCCGCTCCGACATGAAGCGCCGGAGGAGGTTGACGTCCTTGTAATCGATCCAACCCACCGACTCTGAGTCGAGGATCGAGATCTTCTTCTTGGGCCGACGATCGCGGTCTTCCCGCTTCGTACGCGCTCTAGGTCGGGCTGCCATGGCTAGAAGGGCTCCTCGCCGAAGTCGTCAGAGGGGGGTGGAGGAGTGGAGGAACCGGAGTCGCCGCCGGCGCCTTGCCCGCCGCCACCACCTTGGCCGCCACCGCCACCGGGGCCGCCGCGGCGCTCGTTCTTGCTGATGGTGGCCGTCGCCCACCGCAGGCTCGGCCCCACTTCGTCGGCCGCAATCTCGACCACGCTGCGCTTGTCGCCGTTCTCGGTCTCCCACGAGCGCTGTTCGAGGCGACCGGTGACCACCACGCGCGCGCCCTTACTGAGCGACTCGGAGACGTTCTCGGCCATCTCTCGCCAGCACACGACGTTGAAGAAGCTGGTGCGCTCCTCCCACTCGTTGGTCTGGCGGTTCATCCACCGGCGGTTCACAGCCAACCCAAACGTGCAGTTGGCGGCGCCGCCCGCGGTGTATCGCATCTCGGGGTCGCGGGTGACGTTGCCCACGACCGTGACGGTGTTGTCGGCCATCTTCGGACCTCTCTCTGCTCGTCCGCCGCGCTACGAGCCCGAGGCGGCGGCGGTCTTGCCGTACACCACTTCGGGAATTCGCAGAACTTTGTGGCGGAGCACCTCGTCGGCCAGCGAAAGCACGCGGCCGAGCTCGTCCATTGCAGCCGGCTCGGCACGCGCCTGGATGACTACGTAGTAGCCCTCCCAGCGGTGCTTCAGCCGGTACGCGAACCGCCGCTTGCCCCAGTGGTCGACGGTACCGAGCTCGGCACCCTTCGACTTCAGAAGCTCAACGTGGCGGTCGACCGCAGCCCGAACAGCCTCGGGCTCCAGCTCCGCGTCGAAGATGACCATGACCTCGTACGGCCTCATGAGCCGTTCCTCCTTCGGACCGTCGAGTGGTCCCGACGGGCTCCCAATGTCACCGGCGAGGCCGGGCACAGGGAGCAGCAGGTGTTGAAGGGCGTGAGGCTACCAGTGAGGTGCCGAAACGCCCAATGGGGCCATGTCGAGCGACGCAGATCCATGACGACGACCGTACGCACCGGGTGTGACAGTGAATGATGGGGGTGGGTCTCGCTGCCCGAGCTCCTGCGTCCGGAACGTTGTTGCGCTCAAACCGTTCGCTCCCTCTCCATGGCTCGCTCACTGGCTCCGCTCCTGCGTCTCGAACCGCGGTGCGTCCAGACCGATCGCTCGCGGGGCGAGCGCCGCGCGCTACCCGGCGAGGCGGCCCTTGGGGAGTTCGCCCTTCAGGGTCTCGAGCGCGTAGACGAACTCGGCGTCTGCGCTGTACGACGGGCAGTCGGCGTCCGCGTCCGCGCACGGTCGCATTCGCAGTCGGCTGACGACCCGACCGTCGCCGTCGTAGAACGCGATGTCGAGTGGCACGGGCACCGTCGACATCGTGAACGAGATCTCAACCGGTTCCGTGTAGACGAACAGCATCCCGTCGTACTCGCCAATCGTCCTGCGTCGACGCAGCCCTTCGGACCGTTCCTCCGCGGTGTCGGCCACCACGACGCGCAGCGACTTCCCGCCCACCTCGATGCGCGTCTGCGTGAGCTCACGAAAAGGCTCGCTCGCCGGAACCGCCTCGGCGACAGCTCGCACGAGCGCCGAACCGCCGTTCGTGGTCGGTGAGTCCGCGTCGTAGCTGTCGACGAGCTGCCACAGGCCGACGGCTGCCAGGACCAGGACGAGCGCCAGGAGCGCGAGCCCCGATTGCTTACGCAGGCGCGGGTTCGGTGCGCGCGTCTTCCTCCGCGTCACCGGTGTAGAGGTTGAGCGACTCACTCACCGTGTCGGCTGCGTGGTACGTCTCTTCGCTCGACGGGAAGCGTCCGGTCCGCACGTCGTCCGCGTATCGGGCGACTGCGGCCGTGGCCTCGGTGGCGAGGTCGGCGTACCGGCGCACGAACTTGGGCGTGACCCGGGTCTCGAGCCCGAGGAGGTCGTGCATCACCAGCACCTGGCCGTCGCAGTGGCGACCGGCCCCGATCCCGATGGTGGGCACCGGGATCGTGTCGGTGACGAGCCGAGCCACGGCGTCGGGAACGCACTCGAGCACGACGGCGAAGCATCCGGCCTCGGCCAGCGCCACGGCGTCGTCGACGATGATCCTGGCCGCGTCGAGGTCTTTGCCCTGCACCCGGAACCCGCCGAGCGCGTGCACCGACTGTGGGGTGAGTCCGAGGTGGCCCATGACCGGGATCTCGGCGTCGAGGATGGCCTTGACGGCATCCAGCCGCTTGCGCCCGCCTTCGAGCTTCACGGCACCAGCGCCTGCGCGCACGAGCGTGGCGGCGTTGTGGACGGTCTCAGTGGTCGACACGTGGTAGCTGAGCCACGGCAGGTCGCCCACGATCAGCGCACGCGGGTGAGCCCGTGCGACGGCTCCAACATGGTGTGCCATGTCGGCGGTCGTGACCTGGAGCGTGTCGTCGTAGCCGAGCACCACGTTGGCGACGGAGTCGCCCACGAGGATGATGTCGACGCCACCGCCATCGGCAATCCGCGCCGTTGGCGCGTCGTAGGCGGTGACCATGACGATCGGCGTGCCGTCGCCCTTGCGCGCGGCCACCGCAGGCGCGGTGACTCGGCCCTTGGTAGGTGTTTGTGCGGTCATCGTGTGACCCTCCGTCGTCCAGGGCACGGACGGCTCCCGGCGACAACAAAAACAATACCCCTGGAATCCGAAAACGCAATGTGCCGCTCCGCAGTGAGGGAGCGAATCAGACCGCGTAGCGGCGGCCGTGGAGCTCGTGACGCTGGAGGTAGTTCCATCGGCAGTCGAGGCATACCTCGACGATGTACCGCGAGAACTCCTCGTGGGTGGCGTCGAGCCGGGCCAGCTCGTGATGCGAGGTGATACAGCGGCCGTTGGCCGTACGCAGGGCATCGCCGTAGACGTAGGAGACGAGCCGCAGATGCTCGGAACCGCAGACGGGGCAGTCGCCACCGGCCGGTTCACCCACATGACGACCGGCCCGCAGAAGCTCGGGGTGGGCGTCGCAGACGTCGTGGCGGTCCCTTCGGCCGGCCCGCATGTCGCGGAGCACGGCTCGCCGAGCGAGCACGTAGTCGACGTCGCGCATTGGCGGCGAGTGTAGGCACGGCATCTGGCACCCACGCGCGCATCTCTTGGCAAGGCGCTTGACGCCGCCGGACCCATCGTGCATACTTCACCTCGATATATCGGACCGATATATCGGACCTCACTTCTCTCAACACCCTGCCTGACGGAGCCATCTGTGCTGGAGTTCGCGGTTCTGGGACTGCTCAAAGAGCAACCTATGCATGGCTACGAGCTGAAGAAGCGGCTCGGTGAGACCCTCGGCTTCCTCTGGGGCGTCTCCTATGGCTCCCTGTATCCAGCCCTGCGGCGCCTCGAGCGCGAAGGCGCGATCCAGAGCGTGGGGCCCCGTCCCGTGCTGAACTCTGCCCCCGTGCCCACCGGATCGATCACCGGCGACCTCGCCGGCGCCCGCCGACGTGCGGGTGCCCGCCGGGCCGAGGGCAGCCGTCGCACCCGCAAGGCGTACCGGGTCACCGAGAAGGGTGAAGCCCTGCTCGTCGACCTACTGCTCGCCGACGACGACCGCGCCGACGACGACAAGGGCTTTGCCCTGAAGCTCGCCTTCTGCCGGCACGCCCCCACCGACGCGCGGCTGCGGTTCCTCGAGCGCCGCCGGGAGGCGCTGCTGAGTCGCACCGAACGCGCCCCCGGCGCGGCACGAGGCGTCGAGCGCCCG
>CAMDCC010000031.1 GCA_945889545.1 Bifidobacterium breve
GCGCCGACGATCACGACGTCATATGAGTTCGTCATCCGGCGAGCCTGTCACGCCCGCCGATGGACGGAGACCGCGTACGTCCCGTCGCCGGCGAACTCGGCGCGGTCCCATGTGGACCAGCGGCTTTCGAGGGTGAGGCCAGTCGCCTCACAGTGCGCGTCGTACTCGTGGAGCTCGTAACCGCGGCCGAGCGAGAAGCCACTGACGAGCACGCCTCTGGGCGCGAGGTGGCGCGCGCACCCGGCCACGACCGCGGCGTTCGTGCCGGGCATCGTGAACAGCGGCACATTGCCGGCCATCACGACCATGTCGAACGTTCGGCCGAGGTCGAGCGCAGCAAGATCCGACACGATCCACGTGAGCTCAGGGGCGCACCGCTGGGCTTCAGCGATCATCGAGGGCTCGGCGTCGACGCCGACCGCATCGACGCCACGCGCCGCGAGCTCCCGAGCCACACGTCCGGTGCCACACCCGGCATCGAGCACCGAGTGCGGGTTGAGCGCCATCACGAAGTCGGCCTCGCCGTGCACATCGACGCCCGATGCCGCGAGCGCGTCGAACCGCTCCTGGTACTTCCCGCCGTCCCAGTCGCCGTATCGGCCCGGTCTGCTCACGAGACGGGGCTCAGTCGGTGCCGAACCATCGCCGCCGTCGGCTGGCGCCGAACTCCACCTTCTCGGCGGTGATCGCCGCCGACGGTTCGATGAAGGAGCCGTGCGGTGGCGTGTCGCCGAGGAACTCGACCTCGATACGAGCGACGAGGTCGTTGCCCCATTCGACATAGCAAGCCGCGACGCCATCGAACGGCGGCGGTGGATCACCGCCGCGGAGCTGCGCGAGGAGCACGTTGGCGAGCGTGCGCGCCTCGCCTTCGGCCATCACTCCGGTGCGCGGCACCGGGGTGCTGGTGACGTCGCCCACGGCATACACGCCGGGGAACTTCGTGGCGAACGTCGCCGTGTCGATGCCGATCCATCCGTCGGGTTCCGTAAGGCCGCCCTCGACGACGACCGGCGGCGCCACATGCACCGGAACACCAAGCAACAGGTCGAAGGCGAGGGTGCGCCCGTCCTCGATCGTGGCGACGTGCGTGGCGGGGTCGATCGACGTGATCCGAGAGCTCGCCCAGAGCTCGATGTCGCGTTCGGCCAAGGCGCCGATGATCGCGCCCGAGATCTCCTTCGAGATCGGAACCGGCGCGGGCAGCGAGCTGAGCACGTACATCTTCACGTCGCCGCGCACCCCACGTTCCTCGAGCATCTCGTGAAGCATGAACGCCGCCTCGAACGGCGCGGCCGGACACTTGAAGAACGGTCCCAGCACCGCGATCACGGCCACACCGGCCGAGAACGTGGGTAAGAAGTCGCGCAGCTGCTCGACCGCGGCCACCGAGTAGAACTCATGGCCGCCTTCCGCGAGGCCGGGCGTAGCCGCGAGGTCGTAGTCGGCACCGAGCGCGACCACCAGGATGTCGGCGTCGTACGTACCCTTGTCGGTGACCACTCGCTTTGCGTTCGGGTCGATCGACTGAATCGTCTCTTGGCGAAACTCCACACCCGGCTTCGCGATGTTGCGGTAGTACGAACGCACTTCATTGGGTTGGCGCTTGCCGAACATCACGTCGAGCTTGGAGAAGCCGAACACGAACGAGTCGCTCTTGTCGATGAGCGTGACGCTCACGGCGTCGCCCAACTCCTCCGACAGTCGGCTCGAGAGCTCAAGGCCCCCGAAGCCGGCGCCCAAAATTAGGACTCTGGGAGTTGGGACCTTGGGAATTGGGACCTGCGCGGCGCTCATGCCGGGAGTGCCGCGCAGGCGCGAATTGCGGCCGCGGCCGCATTGTCGACGGCGAGCGTGGTGTCGTGCCCAAGCTGCACGAGGATCTTTGCTCGCTCAGGGTTCTCAGTGAGGTAGCGCTTCATCGCGTCGGGATCCGCAGAGCCGTCGGCGTTGGTCATCTCGAACAGCGCGGCGTCCACCAGTCCCCCGTCGGCGAAGTCGCTGATGCCGCGGAACACCGACCACGGCACACCGGCGGCTTCGCACACCGGCGCGACGGCTGCGCTCTCCATCTCGACTGCCACCACGCCGTCCTTTTCCATCTGTCCGATTGCCTCGGGGTCGGTGATGAGGTCGTCGCCGCAGCTCACGATCCCGCGTGGCGCGATGTCGCCCACCGCCACCGGGCGGTACGTGCGGCCCGTGGCCCGATCGAGCACCACTTCGGGCACGATCACATCGCCGATCTTGATGCCCGAGTGGTCGACACCCCCGGCGACACCGACCACCATCACCCAGTCGACGTCGTACTCGAGGATGCGACGCGCCGCGTCGGCACCGGCCGCCATCCCGATGTTGGTGAGCATCGCAACCACGTCGACATCGCCGGCTTGGCCCCGAAACGTTGTGCCCTCGCCGTCGGCGGTGAGCCCGAGCTGACTGACGATCGGCTGGAGCTCCACCTGCATGGGAGCGAGCATGCCTACTCGCCGTGTCTTCGCCGTATTCACGGGCGGCAGTCTGCCAGCCTGGGCGCGACCCCGTTCGAACGGACCTCTGCTCAACCTGCCTGTGGCGCGACCATGGAGGCAGCAAGCCATGATGGTCTTGCCGCAGTCTCGACAGCGGAGAAGGGGGAAGAGTGACCGACGCGGGATTGTCTAGGCGGGGATTCCTCGGCGCGAGTCTGGCGCTCGGCGCCGGCGTGGCATTCGAACCCGTGTTGCGGCGCGTTCCCAACCTTTCGTCAGTGCCTGAGCTCAGCAGGTTGGCCGGCACGCCCGGCGCCCTCAACGACATTGACCATGTCGTGCTGATGATGCAGGAGAACCGTTCGTTCGATCACTACTTCGGGACGTTGCGCGGCGTGCGCGGCTTCGGCGACAAGAAGAACCAGGACGCGTTCGAACAGCGTGACTTCTTCAAGAGGCCAGTGTTTCCCTTTCGCATCGACGTCAAGAAGAGTGGCGGCGGTTGCACGATCGACCCCGACCACAGCTGGTACGGGCAACACAAGGGAGTGGCCGACGGGAAGATGGACGGCTGGCTCGGCACGACGAGCTCGGCGGCCTACCCGGTGGCCATGGGCTATGTCGACCACCGCGATATCCCGTACCACTACGCGCTCGCCGAAGAGTTCACGGTGTGCGACCACTACTTCTGCTCGGCCCAGGGTCCCACGGATCCCAACCGCAGCTACTTCATGAGCGGGACCATCGACCCCGACGGGCTCGCGGGTGGACCGATCATCAGCTCCGACGAGACACGTCCTCCGCAGTTTTCGTGGACGACGATGCCCGAGCGCCTCGAAGCGTTGGGCATCACGTGGCAGATCTACTCCGCACCGGAGAGCACGTTCGAAGATGGTGACAACTCCACCCTCTTTTTCCAGCAGTACCACTCGAATCCAACGTTGTACGCCAAGGCGCTCGTGCCGACCTTCGACGACTTCTTGCGGGACGCCGCGGCGGGAAACCTCCCGCAGGTGTCGTGGGTCATCTCGCCGGTCGCGATCCTCGAGCACCCGCTCCAGAGCACACCGCAGCACGGGCAGCTCGCGTTGGCGCAGGTGTTCAACGCGGTGACCGCGAACTCCGAAGCATGGATGAAGACGGCGCTCTTCATCACCTACGACGAGAATGGTGGGTTCTTCGACCACGTGCCTCCACCGATGCCCGAGCCGGACACACCGCAAGAGTTCATCTCCGTGAACCCGCTCCCTGACGACGTGGGCGACTTCGCCGGTCCGATCGGACTGGGGCCGCGCGTGCCCACGTGGGTTATCTCACCATTCAGTCGCGGTGGCTTCGTGAGCTCCGACGTGTTCGATCACACGTCGACGCTCCGATTCCTGGAGACGCGCTTCGGCGTGGAGGTGCCGAACCTGTCGGCGTGGCGTCGCGAGACGTGCGGCGATCTCACGAGCGCGTTCAACTTCGCCGCGGTCGATGGGTCGATTCCCGACATGCCGAAACCGCGCCGACTCAAAGAGCCCGGCGACATCTGCCAACCGGTGCTGGCGAAGTACCCACGACCGAAGGACGTGCCCAAGCAGGCGCCCGGCAAACCCAAGCGCCCGAGCGGGCTGCCGGCCGTCTGAACCACCTTTTCGGATCAGGCTCCTTGGGCGTTACGGCTTGATCGGCGCGAACTCCAACGGGGTGCCCTGCACGCGGTAGATCGTGAACACCACGTTGGTGGTGTCGCCGAACTCGTCGAAGCGGATCTTCCCCGTGACGCCCTTGCCCTTGGCCTTGCCGACCGCACCCAACACCTGATCGCGAGCGTCGTCAGGAAGTTCGTCTTCACCCTTGACAGCATCGCGGGCCGCGAGGATGAGGAGGTTGGCCGCGTCGTACGCGTACGGGCCAAAGTCGCTCGACGGCTCGTCGAACCCGGCCTTCTTGTAGTCCTTGAAGAACTTCTTCGCCGTCTTGAGCTTGGCGGCCGGCACGCCGACGCTGCTCGCCAGATCACCCTCGCTCGCGTCGCCGGCGGCGTCGATGTAGGCCTGGTCCTTGATGCCGTCACCACCGACGATCGGCCCGGTGAACCCGGCTTCGGTCGCCTGCGCGCGCAACGTGGCAGCAACTTCGTACTCACCACCGAAGAAGATCGCGTCCGGCGTGTCGGCGATCACTGCGGTGAGGAAGTCGGAGAAGTCGGTGGCGCCGTCGATGACCGTCTCTTGCACCGTCACGGTGCCATCGAATGCCGCAACGAACGCGTCGGCGAGGCCCTGGCTCACCGGCTTGGTCTCACTCACGACGGCAACGTTCTCGAAGCCGAGCTTGCTCACGCTCTCCGCGAGGAACGGTGCCTGCTCGGAATCGGACGCGACCAAGCGGAAGTAGTTGTCGAACGGGCGGTCTGGGTTCGCCGTGTCGCCTCCCAGCGTGAGGCTCGCGAGCGTGTTGCCCGGTGAGATGAGCGTGAGGTCGGCCGGCGCGAGCTGCGGAAGGACCGCCGCGGCGACGCCCGAGTTGTACGTGCCGACCACGCCGACGACGTGCTCGTCGTCGATGAGCTGCGGCACGTTGGCCGAGCCGATAGCGGGGTCGGAGGAGTCGTCCACCGCGACGACCTCGATCTCCCAGCCGGGGATCACCTTGTTCTTGTTGGCCTGGTCGACCGCGAGCTGCACCGAGTTGCGGATGCCGGTGCCGAACTCCACGAGGCCGGCATCGAGCGGGGCGAGCACGCCGATCTTGATGACCTTGTCGCTCTGGGCGCCGGCGATGCCGACTCCGGTCGCGGCGGTCGCGCCGAGCGCGACGACCAGTGCGATGACGGCAGTGATGAGACGGCGACGCACCATGAGCTCCTCAGTCGAAGTGTGAATCGGGAAACCTACAGCCCGCGAAGATCTCTCGGCACGCTGAAGGACAAATGGAGTCCTTGAACGTGCCGAGAATCCTCAGGCCGCCCAAGAATCAGGCGAGGTTGTTCTCGGTGGGGTCGAAGCTCAGCACGAGCTTGCCGGTCATGAGCGCACCGAGCGTGCCGCCGTCGGTGACGAAGTTCTCACCCGACACGTACGACGCCGCGCGGCTGTTCAGGAAGATGAGCGGGTACGCCTGCTCCTCGGGACGCGAGCGGCGACCGGCGCCCTGAGCGAACATGTCGATCAGCGCGGCGCCCGCGAAGTCTTCGAAGGCCGGCATCATCGGCGTGTCGGTCGGACCAGGGCTGATGCAGTTCACACGAATGTTGCGCTGGGCGAAGTCCATCCCCGCGTAGTGCGTCCACACGCAGATCGCTTCCTTCGACGGCGCGTAGCCGGTGGCGATCGCCTCGGGATTGTCCTCACACCACTTCTTCGCTTCGGCGAAGCCGTTCGTGGTGACGAGGGGAACCCACTTCGCGATGTTGGCGAGGTAGCCGCTCCCGGCGGTGGACGAGATGCTCGCGATCGCACCGCCGCCATCGGTCATGAGATCGGCGCTCAGGTCGGCCAGGTGTCGCATCGCCACGAAGTTCACGATCATGGTGTCGAGATCGGAGAACGGCGGACCCGGAAGCCCCGCGCAGTTGAACAGCGCGTGGATGGGACCGCCGATCTTCTTGATGGCATCAGCGGTGGCGTCGGGATCCTTGAGATCCGCCGATTGGTAGCTCGCCACCTTGACCGGGGGCTCCTTGAGGTCGAGCACGTGGATCTCGGCGCCGAGGTTGGCCAGTTCGGTAACCGTGGCTGCGCCCATGCCCGCGCCGCCGCCACCGCTGACGATGACTCGCATGCCCTCGTAGTTCCAAAGCCCAGCCATGTGCTTCCCCTTCGGTGCGTGCTCGACGGGGGGACTCTACCGACCCCAAGCCCAGTAGGTTCCCTGCGTGGCAACGACTGGGAACGCAGACGACAACCGCGCCCTCATCCTCCAGTTCTGGGACGACCTCTACCGACACGACTTCGACGCGTGCGGCGCGTACTTCACCGACGACGGCGTGTACACCGACGTGCCCGTTGGTGAGGTCGGTGCCACCGGTCCGGCCGAGGTCGCCGCACGCCTACGCCTCGGGCTCGAGCCGATCGACCGCAACGTGCATCACCTCCACAACATGGTGTGCGACGCCAACATGGTGATGACCGAGCATGTGGAGGAGTGGTTCTGGAAGACGGGCGAGCATGTGGCCCTGCCGTTCGTCTCGGTGATGGAGCTGCGCGCCGGCAAGATCACGCGCTGGTGGGACTACTTCAACCTGCCCACGCTGCTCGACGCGGCACCGAAGTGGTGGCTCGAGCACATCGCGAAGGGGTACCGCTAGCCACATCGGGGTCAGGGAGCTGTCTGGTCGGCACGGTCTCGATCATCAATGTGTCGCGAGGTAGATCGCGGCGCCGACGACTGCGCAGATCCCAAGCACGCGCAGCACACCGAGCTTGAGCCGGAACACGAGTACGAATGCGAGTGCCGTAACGGCGAGCGCACGGGGACTGACGGTGTGCCACTCCGGTCCAGTGATGTCAATCGGTCCCCAGCTATACCCGTGCGTCTTGGCGAACAGAGTGTGGATGGAGAAGAAGAGGGCGAGGTTTGCAATCACGCCGACGACGGCAGCGGTGATGCCCGTGAGCGCGGCAGAGAGCCGCTCGTTGTGCCGGAGGCGTTCGATGTGTGGTGCACCGAGGAACACGAACAGGAAGCACGGCACGAATGTGACCCAGACCACGAGCGTCGCGCCGAGAGCTCCCGCGACCCACGGGTCGAGGGTGCCGGGGTTGCGGTAGGCGCCGAGGAATCCCACGAACTGCACCACCATGATGAGTGGCCCCGGGGTGGTCTCGGCGAGGGCGAGACCGTTGACCATCTCGCCGGGGAGCAGCCAGTGGAACACGTCGACGGCACGTTGCGCGATGTAGGACAGCACCGCGTAGGCACCCCCGAAGGTCACCACCGCGGCCCCGGAGAAGAACTTCCCCTGCTCGACAAACACGTGTGACTGCCCGAGCACGATGGCCGCGACCACTACGGGCGTCGCCCAGAGGATGAGGCCGAACGTCAGGATCCGGATCGCTCGTCGCCACGATGGCCGTTCGCCATGCAGCGCGTCGTCGGCGATGAGCGGCACCGGGCCGTCGACCACTGCTGCGGACCGCTTCGCGGTGACGAGTTCGGGGCGAACACGCCCTGCGGTGTAGCCAGCGAGAGCACCGGCTGCGATCACGATCGGGAACGGCAGGTTGAAGGCGAACAGCCCAACGAATGCAGCGACCGCGATACCAGTGAGGAAGCGGTTGCCCAGCGCGCGCGTGCCGATCCGCCACACGGCCTGCGCGACGATCGCGAGCACCGCGGGCGCGAGCCCGGCAAAGATCGCAGTGACGACGGTGGTCGCTCCCCACGCCGCGTAGACCGCCGACAAACCCATCAGTGCGACATAGCCAGGCAAGACGAATAGCGTTCCGGCCACGAGACCACCGAGGGTGCCGTTGAGGAGCCAACCGAGGTAGATCGCGAGCTGCTGCGCCTCCGGTCCAGGCAACAACGTGCAATACGACAACGCGTGCAAGAACCGCTGCTCGCCAATCCAGCGACGCTCATCAACGAGCTCCCGATGCATCACGGCGATCTGGCCCGCCGGACCCCCGAAGGTTCGAAGCGAGATCTCGAACCATGCTCGCATCGCAGTACGGAAGGGCACCACATCACGGGTCTGCGATTTGGGATCGGGGAGTTCGCTCACGATTTCTGCGATCGAACGACCAACGAGGAGCTCAGCGCGGAATCGCGAGACCAGCCGCGGCGGCCTTGAACTGCTCGGCGTCGATCTCCGTCCAGAACCCAGCCTTCACCGCCTCGTCGGCCGACGCGTCGAACGCTTCCACGTAGGCGTCGTGCGTCGGGTATAGGTCGGCGAGCGTCGCCGCGTCGAACGGCACGGTCCGACCGAAGAGCGAACAGAACGACCCGCCGCGGTTCTTCGCGCCGCTGTTGGTAGCGATCGGCACATCGACGAGCGGTGTGCGAATGCCACCTCTCGCGATGTCGTGCTCGTCGCGCTTGATGTCCTTGCCATTCCTCGTCGTCTCGAGGCGCGGCGCCTTCGGTGCCGGCGTGCCGTCGCGCACCCAACGCTCGAGTTGGAACAGCGCGGCGTTCAGCACCGCGAACATCGGACCGCTGTTGATCGGCTCGGCGCAACTCAGCGGGCCGACAGTGGCTTGCGCGGGGTCGAGGAGCGAGGACTCAGCTTCACCCTGGTCGGAGTCGGAGAACGCGCCGCCACTGGTGTACGCGTCGGCGTGCGAGGAGCCCGCCACCTCCCACAGCCGGAAGTTCTTGGCGTCGCGTTCGGTGGTGGCGAGATAGCCGAGGAGCGTGAGGTCACTCTCGGTCTGCAGCGTGATGACCGGGACGTCGATGTCGCGGCGCGTAATCACGCTGTCGGGGATCCGCTTGTCGTCGAAGCCGTATTTGTCCGACGTCTTGAAGCCGGCACTGCCCGCGGATCGACTGTGGACGAGGAAGCCGTCGTAGACCTTCGCGAGCGGGTGCACGCCGTTGATGTACGCCACCAAGCGGAACGCCGCCCCCGAATCACCGATCGCGATGACTCGCTCCACCTTCACGTCGCCAAGTGGCTTGACCGGTCCGGTGTTCCGGACCGCCACACCTGCCTGCGAGAAGATGTCGTACGAATAGTCGTCTCCGGGGTGCGTGAGCGCGGCGTAACGCTCGGGATCGTTCGCCTTGATGCCACCCGGCGCGACGAAATCAGAGACGGTCTTTCGGCCGCCTTGCACGCCGACGGCCAGCGCGGAGATGCCCACCCACGCCGCGCCGGCCCGGATCATCTGGGTGTGCCCCATGATCCAGTCGGCGCCCGAATCGAAGCCGGAGCTGACGTTGAGCCATTCCACGAACACGGTGCCGTCGAAAGCGGCGGCCGACTCAGGGCGGTACACGACCATGCGCGTTGTGTACGGCGCGGTGTCGGCGGTCTTCATCTTCCACTTGCCGTCGGACTCGAGCTTCCCCTTGGGTGCATACGACGTGGCATCGCCTTCGAGGAAGAACTCCTCGGTGACGTAGCCGACACCGCTCAGGTCGCCGCCGGCAACGAGGATCGGCTTCCCACCGCCCCCGGTGACCGGCCCCGTGACGGTGGGATCTTCGACGGCGGCCTGCTTTCCCCCGGGCACGAAGGCACCGGCGGGAACGGCCAGGCCCGCGAGCGCGAAGGCAACCGTGGTGGCAAGGGTGGCGGCAAGGAATCGACGTAGCTTCACGGCCGAAAGTGTGCCAGTCCTCATGTTTTGGCGTCAGAAAACCGGAAATAGTCCGGTTTACTGACGCCAAAACCCTTGCGATGGTATAGGTAGCCTCGCCCATATGGCCTGGCCTCGATGACTCACTGCCGACGCGTCGTTGTCATCGGACTTGCGGGCGCGCTCGCGCTCGGAGCATTTGCCGCCCCCGCAGTCGCGGTACCCGTGAAGAAGAAGGCGGTGGTGGTGAAACGCATCGCGTTGACGCTGGTCGACGACTCGCGACCGACGCCGGCGAACGGCGACTACGCCGGAGCGCCCGACCGAACGATCGAGACCGTGGTGTCGCTCCCGAAGGGCACGACCAAGAAGAAGCCGCTGCCGCTCGTACTGTTCGCGACCGGCATCGGCGGCACGGCCACCAACTACACCGACATGTACGACCACTGGGTGCGCGCCGGATACATCGTGGCCTCCCCCACGTTTCCGCTTTCCAGCGAGGACGCGCCCGGTGGTACCTCTGCTGCTGACCTCTCCAACCAGCCGGCCGACATGAGCTTCATCCTCGACGAGCTGCTGGAGCTCAACAGCGAGCGAGGGTCCAAGCTGTTCGGGCTCATCGACGACGCCAGCATCGGAGTGATCGGCAAGTCACTCGGTGCACTTACCGTGATGGACCTCATCTTCAACCCCACCTACCACGACGACCGGTTCGCGGCCGTCGTCTCGTTGACCGGACTCGCGACCGGCGGCTCCGACTTTGGCGCGTACAGCCCGCCACTGCTGCTCGTACACGGCGACGCCGACGAGACTGTGCCGTACACCGGGAGTCAGGATGCGTACGCGAAGGCGCAAACGCCGAAGTTCTTCGTGACGATCGCAGGCGCGACGCATTCCAGCGCGTTCCACGGTGACGACGACCCAGCGTCGGTCGCAGTTGTGAAGACCGTGACCGACTTCCTCGACTTCTACTTGAAGGGCAAGCAGTCGGCGCTGAAGAGGCTCGACCGCGACGGCAATGTGGACGGTGTCGCGACGCTCGAGGCCAGCCCCTAGTTGCTGATCTCGGCGAGCTGTCCACGGGCTGCGCGTGTGAACGGGAACCGGAGCTGGTTGAGGTAGTCGTGCTGCGGCACGGGCGTGGTGGTGCCGAACGCCACTGGGCGCTGGCCCTTCGGCATGTACGCGGTGCCGAAGATCTTGTCGACCACCGGGAGTCCGAAGTTCTTGTCGCGCGCCTCCTCATCGAGCGCGTGGTGCCAGTGGTGCCACTCGGGCGTGTTGACCACCCAACGCACGACCGGGAACCGCAACCGCACGTTGGCGTGCTGGAAGAGCGCGAGGAGGGTCACGAACACGGTGACACCGGCGAACACCCCCGCGTCGTAGCCCAGCACGAAGAGCGGCAGCACGGTCACGGCTTGCGTGAAGGCCGAGTCGAAGGGGTGGAGTCGGCCCGACGCGACCCAGTCCATCTGCTCGATGCTGTGGTGCACGGCGTGGAAGCGCCAGAGGAACGGCACCTGGTGTGTGAGCCGGTGCCCCCAGTAGCTCCCGAGGAACACGAGCGCGACGGCGAGCGGGATGGTGACCTCCGCGGGCAGCATGCTGACCACGTCGTAGGCGCGCACCCAGAGCAACGGGAGTGCCGCCACCACGACGAGAACGATCGTGGCCGCGGTCACAAGCAGGTTGTTCACGAACAAGTGCGTGAGGTCGGTCAGCAGGCCGCGCCGGAAGACCCGCTGGGGGCGCAACGCGAACAACTTCTCGATCGGCACGAACACCAGGAACAGAACGGCGATAGCCACAACCGCGTTGCCGCGCAGCAACAACGCGAGGACAAGCGCGGCCGCGAACACCAACCCGGCTCTCTTGGTCACCAAGCAACCAAACCGGATCTATGTCACGGCGGCACGAGGCGAGTGTGAGCGATCGGTAATGTCCTGGCGTGCTCATCAGCTTCGACATCGACGGCACCATGGAGTTCGGGCAGCCACCGGGGCCGGTTCCCGTGTCGTTCGTACGTGAGCTCGCCGACGAAGGCCATGTGATCGGGTCGGCATCCGACCGCACCCGCAGCGACCAGTCGCAGTTGTGGGAGCAGCACGGCATCGTGGTGGCGTTCGTGGGTGGGAAGCATCACCTCCACGAGGTACGCGAGCAGTTCCCCGCGGAGCGCCACGTGCACATCGGCGACACGCATGTCGACGAGCACTACGCCAAGCTGGCCGGGTTCGAGTTCTGCGCGCTCGACGACTGGGCGACGATCGCCCAACCCTGAGTTGCGTCTCCGGTCAGGACTGCACTCTTAGGAGAGGCCCGAGAGCACGCCCGCTAGGTACGCGTCGGGCGCCTCCAACATCGGGTAGTGCCCGACGCCCTCCAGCCGCACGCGGTGCGCGTCGGGTCGACGCGCGAGCAACTCGTCGGTCATCGACCAGACCGCGATCGGGTCGGCGTCGCCCCACACGATCGCGAGCGGCGCGGGATGGCGCTCGATGGCGCCGGTCCAGCGCTCCTCGTGGCGCCGACGCTCCTCGATGTACCGAATGAGTCGTGGCAGCAACCGGTTGCCACCGTTGTGTGCAACGAGCTCAGCCGCGGCGCGCACATGTGTTGCATCGGGGCGCGATGCCGGTGAATCGGGCGGTGCCAATGTGGCGGTGAGCGCGGCATCGAGGGCGTCGACGTTCGGAGCGGTCTCGTCGGTCAGCGCCTCGTCGGGCAATGCGCAGAGGAACTGCTGGCCGTCGGTGAGATGCGCCAACGCGAGGTAGATGCTGCCGTTGGTGAGCACGCGGCGCTGCACCTCGAACCCGAGATCACCGTCAAGGCTGCGGGCGAGTAGCTCCCCGGCCACGGAGTCGCCCATGTCGTGGCTCAGGAGCTCGACACCCGTGATCCCGTGCGCGGCCACCACCGCTTCCACGACGTCGGCCTGGGCGAAGAGCGAGTACGCCCGATCGGGTTTCGACGACAGCCCGTAGCCCGGGAAGTCGAGCAGCACGACTCGCCTGGTGGCGGCGAGCGCGGGCAACACGCCGAGGGAGTCGATCGACGAGGTGGGAAAGCCGTGCAGTACAAGCAACGGCGGGTTCCCGGAGTCAGCGTCGGGAGCGACGTCGACCACGAACACTTCGTCGCCGGCGATGGTCTCGAACGCACCGCGCGACCGCCACTCTTCGATCAGCTCGAGTGCTCCCACCGCACCATCCTGACCTACCGACCGGTACCTACAAACCGGTGCCTACAAACCGGTCCCTACAAACCGCCCACGGATGGAGTCAGCTCGGCCAGGTACGACGTGAGGTCCTGGTACAGACCGGTGACGAGCAAGACGCCGAGCACGACAAGCAGCACGCCTGCGACGCGTTCCACCTTCGGACCGATTCGCCGCAGCCACTCGGCGAGTCGGGGCGACGACGCGAGGCCGAGCGCGGCCAAGAGGAACGGCACCCCGATCCCGAGCGCGTACGCCACCAGCAGCAGCGCGCCACGGCCGGCCTCGCCGCCGCGCGCCGCGACCGTGAGCGCAGCCGCGAGCAACGGCCCGACGCAGGGGCTCCATGCAGCACCGAAAGCAACGCCCACAACGAACGGGCGCAGTGGTCCGCCAAAGGTCGGCGCGTGCATCAGACGGCGTTCGCGGCTGAGCGGACCGCGGATCACGCCCAACAGCGCCAAACCCATCACCGCGACCAGCACGCCCCCCACGCGCTGCACCCAGTCCTGCACCTCATTCAACGACGAACCGATCTGCCCAGCAGCGGCACCGAGTGCTGCGAACACCACTGCGAACCCGAGCACGAAGATGATCGTTGCGGGAACTGCGCGTGACGCATCACGCTGAAATGTGGACTCCCCAGCGATGATTCCGAGGTACGCGGGAAGTAGCGGCACGATGCATGGCGCCAGGAACGATGCAACCCCCGCGCCGAACAGCACGACCAACTCGTGGATCACGGGCGCTGGATCACAGACGCTGGATCACGGGCTCAGGTGCCGAAGGTGAACGCGAACGCCTCGAGACCGGCGTTGCGCGCCACGAGGCGGATGGTGTGTTCGCCGACTGACGGCGAGAGCACCAGGCGGTAGAGATCGGACGCGGTCACCCGCACGAAAGTGTTGCCTTCGGCGTCGACCATGGTCTGCGCAGTGCGCTCCGATTCGTTCAGTGGGCGCCCGTCGATCTCGATCACCACGTCGATCGGAGCGCCCGAGCTCTTCGCCATCACGAGATTGACCTCGCGCGCCCGGTATCGCATGACGATCGCCGCGCCCGCGGCGTCCGACGTGACTTGCTCGGCGCCACCGTTCCAACTTCCTTCGAGCCGCGCAACTCCGAGCGCCGGAGCGCCCGAACCCACGGGGTACGTGACAACACCCGCTTGGGCGACCGTGCCACGCAAAGTTCCAAGGTATGTCTCCGGTGTGAGCGTGGCGATCGAATCGGGCTGCTTGTCGGTGTCCTCATCGACCGATGCTGCGAACGGTGCCGACGCGGCGACACCGAGGAGCTTGCGGATCACGGCCTCGGTCTCACCGTAGGACCCCTCGCCGAAGTGGAAGTAGCGAACGCGACCCGAGCGGTCGGTGATGTACTTCGCCGGCCAGTACTGGTTGGAGAACTGGTTCCAGATCGCCATCTCGTCGTCCAGCGCCACGGGATAGCTCACCTTCAGGCGCTCTACTGCATCGCGCACATTGTCGTGGTTCTTCTCGAAGTCGAACTCCGGAGAGTGCACGCCCACGATGACGAGGCCGTCGTCGGCGTACTGGTCGTACCAGGCTTCCAGGTGCGGCAGCGTGCGCACACAGTTCACGCAGGAGTACGTCCAGAAGTCGTAGACCACTACCTTGTCGCGCAGATCCGCCTTCGAGAGCGGATCGCTGTTGATCCACCCTTCGGCCGCCGCAAGGCCGGGGACCTTCCCGTACACCGGCAGGTCGTTCACGTTGGTGCGCGACGCGAGGTCGCGTGGGTCGGCAGCACTGGCGATGATCACCGCGGCGGTGGCCGCCACGATGAGCGCGGCCGCCACAAGCAGATAGATCCGCCGCGACTGCGGCGGATCACTGTGCGTTGGCACCGCTCCCGGCTCGTTCACCATTCCTCCTGTTGCGTGATGACCCGATCCTCCCAGGCCCCAATCTTCCCAAGCGCGTGCACAGGTCTACGGAGCGGACGGCCAGTTCGATGACCACTACCGTGGCTATCCGTGGAAACGGTCGACGAGGTGGTGCAGCGTCTCGATGCCGACGGGTACGCCATCGTCGAGGGGCTCATCCCCCGTGATGAGGCGCTCGCCATCGGGGTGGAGCTGCGCCGGTTGCTCGATGGCGTGCCGGAGGGCCGCAACTTCTTCGAGGGCTTCCATACGCGTCGCCTCTATGCCATCTACGCCAAGACCCGCATCCTCGACTCACTCACGCTGCACCCACTCGTCCTGGGCTCGCTCGAGCGTGTGCTCGGTCCGCACTTCCAGCTGAGTGGGCCGACGGGGATCGAGATCGGACCCGGCGAGGAGCAACAGATCCTGCACCGCGACGAAGACATCTATCCCGTGCCGCGTCCCCACCCACAGCTCGTCACGAACGTGATGTGGGCGTTCGACGACTTCACCGAGGCGAACGGTGCGACGCGCGTTATCCCGGGGAGTCAACACATGGTTGAACAACCGCCCGACGACGCGCCCATGGTGTTCGCCGAGATGCCGGCTGGCTCCGCGATGATCTACGTGGGTTCCGTGTGGCACGGCGGCGGCGCGAACACCACCGGCCGCACGCGGCTCGGCGCGGCGATCGAATACGCGGTGGGCTGGCTCCGCCAACAAGAGAACCATCTGGTGTCGGTCACGCCCGACATCATGCGAACGTTGCCGAAGCGCCTACGCGAGCTCCTCGGATACAACATCTACCCACCGTTCGTCGGCTACGTAGACGGAAGACATCCCGAGAGGGTGCTCGAGACCTAACTCAGGGCCAAGCCGTTCCGAATTGCGTTGAGTCGACGACCTGACCCGTGAGGCCGTCGGCGCGTTGCGCGGCGAGGTAGGCGACGGCGGGCACCACGGCTTCGGGCTCCTTCCAGCCGGTCCAGTCGTGATCCGGACCGAGCTCCTTCGCTGCGTGCTCGGTCTT
>CAMDCC010000032.1 GCA_945889545.1 Bifidobacterium breve
TGTTCACGGCGGCTGGCGTGGAGATCGTCGGTGACATCGCACTTGCCACCGGCGCCACCGACTACGCGCCCTACGTGTCCGAGATCGAGCGCACCGAAGCCGACGCCGTGCTCCTCTCGGTCGGCGGAGACGCCGCGACGCAGCTCATCGCTGCGATGGCGCAGTTGAACTTCAAGATCCCGTTGGGTGGGGCCCCCGGAACGTTCGAGCTCGAGACGTTGCGGAAGTACAAGGCCGTCACCAAGGGAACGCTCCTCGTCGAGTCCTTCCCCTTTGCCACGAAGAACAACGCCAAGGAGTTTCCAGGACTCAAGCAGTACTTCAAGGACATGAAGGCGTCGGGCGTGGAGAACCTCCAGCCGGCGAACATCGAAACGACGTCCTTCAGTCCGTGGTTCGGAGTGCTCGCGTTCGTCAACGTGACGAAGGATCTCGACACGTTCACGGCGGAGACGGTCACCGAGGCACTCCAGACCGTGCAGGACGTCGACCTGCTGGGATTGACACCACCGTGGACACCGTCGACGCCAGGGTTCGGCGTCTTCACGTCGAGCTCGAACCACTTCGTCATCATCTCGAAGTTCGACGGTAAGAAGGTTGTGAGCGTCAACGAGCCTGTCGACATCACCCAATACACTGGGTGATCCCAAACTGACACTGAGCACGCTTCCCTACTGAGAGGACGGCGTGGCCCGGGCGATCCAGTTCGCAATCCTCGGTCTCGGCGCGGGCGCGGCCTACACGTTGCTCGCGCAGGGCATCGTCCTGATCTATCGCGGGTCGGGGATCGTCAACTTCGCGCATGGCGGCATCGCCATGTTTGCGTCGTTCTTCTGCTTCTTGACCTTGGTCGAGAAGCACGGATGGGCGGTCGAGCTCGCGATACCTGTGGCAGTGCTGGTCGCCGCGTTGCTCGGGGTCGCGATCCAGAACTGCATCCTGCGGTTCATGCGCAACACCGCGCCTCTTGTGCGGTTGGTGGCAACGCTCGGCGTGCTCATCGTGCTGCAAGGGCTCGCCGGCCAGCAGCTCTGGGATACCGAGTTCCACCCGATCGACCAGTTCCTCCCGACCCGGAACTACACCCTGCACGAGTGGTTCGGTGCGAAGGGCGAGCTCGGGCGGGTCGTCGTGCAGCAGGACCGACTCATCCTGCTCGGGATCGCGATCTTGCTCACGGTCGCGCTCTGGGCTTTCACCCGCTACACGAGGATCGGGCTCGCAATCTCTGCGAGTGCAGAGAACGAGCGGGCCGCTGCTGCGTTGGGCTGGTCGCCGAACCTCCTGGCAACGGTCACGTGGGCGATCGGTGGTGCAACCGCCGGGTTTGCCGGCATTTTGCTCGCGCCGAATGCCGGGCTGAGCCTCTCGGTGTTCACGATCGTTGTCACCGTCGCCGCACTCGCGGTCGCACTCATGGGGGGGTTCAGCTCGTTCCCGCTCACGTTGTTGGGTGGCGTCGCGCTCGGGATCGCCGAGACCGAGGTGCTGACGTATTCGACCGATATCTCGAACTTTCTGCACGACACGATCGGGATCGAGAACGGCGCCACCGGTCTGCAACGCGGACTTCCGTTCTTGGTGATCGTGGTCGTGCTCGTGGTACGTGGGAAGGCACTTCCGCTCCGAAGCCATGTTCTCGAGAGGCTTCCCGATCTCGGGACCGGCGTCGTGACCCGCTGGTTCCTGATCGCCGTCGTTGGCGCGCTGCTGCTCTTGAACAACCTCTCCTTCAACGAGCGATGGGCGACATCGCTGTTCACCTCGATCATCGTCGGCGTGTTCATCCTCTCGATGGTGGTGCTCACTGGTTACGCGGGTCAGCTCTCTCTCGCGCAGTATGCGGTGGGGGGACTCGGAGGGCTGTTCGCGTCGCGTCTCGTCGCCGACGAGCACTGGCCGGCCGAGCTCGCCTTCCTCGCCGGCACGCTGTTCGCCATCGTCGCTGGTGTGATCTTCGCGATCCCGGCGCTCCGGACCCGCGGTGTGAACCTCGCCGTCGTCACGCTCGGGTTGGGCTTTGCGGTCCAGAACATGGTCTTCGCCAACCCGTACTTCACCGGCGACTATGGGTCCGTTACCACCATCGGGAACATCAAGGTGTTCGGCTGGGACGTCAGCTCAGCGGAGCATCCACACCGCTATCTCGTGGTATGCCTCGGCGTCTTCGTGGTTGCGGCGTTGATGGTCGCGAACCTTCGGCGCTCGGGCTCGGGGCGCAGGCTGATCGCGGTGCGCAACAACGAGCGCGCGGCGGCGTCGCTCGGCATCAGTGTGTTCGGCGCCAAGATCTACGCGTTCGCCGTCGGGGCCGCGATCGCTTCGTTCGCCGGTGTTCTGTTGGCGTTCAAGGACACGACAGTTGTCTACGACCGGTTCCAACCGTTCCAGTCGATCAACGCGGTCGGCAATGCGGTTGCCGGCGGGATCGGCTGGGTGCTGGGCTCGGTGTTCGGTGGGAACTTCGCGGAAGGCGGCTTCGGCTCGATCGTGCTCGACTGGGTCGATCTCGGCCCGTGGCTCGTCGCGCTTGGCGGGGTCTTCCTGATCCTGATCATCATGTTCAACCCCAATGGCATGGCCAGCGTGGTCCTGAACGACGAGCGCGGGCTCGGCAGGCTTCGGGTGCGGTTGCGCCGCAAGCCCCACCGGGAAGAGCTGCCCGAGGTCGAGATCCAGTCGGTGGCGCCCGCCACCCTCGAGATCCACGACCTCACCGTTCGGTTCGGTGCGGTGGTCGCGCTCGACGCCGTGAGCTTCCGCGTCGGGCCCGGTGAGGTGGTCGGCCTCATCGGTCCGAACGGTGCGGGCAAGACCACGGTCGTCGACGCAGTCACGGGCTTCATCAAGCCGAGCGCCGGTCAGGTGACGCTCGACGGCACGCCGATGGTCGGGCGGTCGTGGAGTCCTGCCCGACGCGCGCGTGCCGGGGTTCGCCGGTCTTTCCAATCACTCGAGTTGTTCGAAGACATCTCCGTTGCCGAGAACCTGCACGCGGGGGCGGGCGAGTACACGAGGTTCTCCGGTCTGCGCGACCTGTTCTGGCCTGGTCACCACCCGCTTCCCCCCACTGCGGTGAGCAGCGTTCGGGAGTTCGCGCTCGAGGACGATCTCGATCGCCTCCCGGGCGAGCTGCCCTACGGGCGCCGCCGCCTCGTCGGTATCGCGCGTGCCGTCGCGTCCGCACCGTCAGTGTTGTTGCTCGACGAACCCGCCTCCGGCCTCGACGAGAACGAGACGACCGAGCTCGGCACTCTCGTGCGCCGGCTCGCGCACGAACGGGGGATGGCCGTGCTCCTCATCGAGCACGACGTGAACCTCGTGCTCGGGATCTGCGACCGGATCGTGGTGCTCGACTTCGGCCACAAGATCGCCGAGGGAACACCGTCCGAAGTTCGTAACCACGCCGCCGTGATCGCGGCGTATCTCGGTGAAGAGGTTCCGGCGTGAACGCGCCCAGCTCGCTGCTCGAGTGCCGCGGCCTGGCTGCCGGTTACGGTGGCATGGCGGTCGTGCGTGACGTCGATCTCCACGTAAGGGCTGGCGAGGTCGTCGCGTTGATCGGGCCGAACGGCGCCGGGAAGACGACCACCTTGCTCACGCTCGCAGGCGAGCTCCCGCCGATCGCCGGCGAGGTACTCATGCACGGTGTCGAAACGAAGGTACCGCTGTTCCGGCGTGCGCAGCGCGGGATGGGATTCGTCACCGAAGAGCGATCGGTGTTCATGCGGCTCACCGCGGCCGAGAACCTCCGAGTCGCCGGCGTCGCGCCTCTCGACGCGGAAGCCTTGTTTCCGGAGCTCACGCCGCTCATGCAACGTAGCGCCGGGCTCTTGTCAGGCGGGGAGCAACAGATGCTGACGTTGGCTCGAGCGCTGGCTCGCAAGCCGGCGTTGCTGCTTGCCGATGAGCTCTCCCTCGGCCTCGCGCCTCTGCTGGTGAAGCGCCTGCTCGAAACCGTGCGTCGTGTCGCAACCGAGCAGTCGACCGGCGTGCTCCTGGTCGAGCAGCACGTCCGTCAAGCGCTGGCAATCGCCGATCGTGTGTACGTGATGCAGCGGGGCCACATCGTCATCTCCGGCACCGTCGACGAGGTACGTGGTCGGCTCGACGAGATCGAGGCCACCTATCTCTCCGACGCCGCCGCCCTGACTGAGGGGCCAGCACCCAAGCCAGAAGCGCGCTAGATCGAGGTAGTCCGACTCCTTGTGACGTTGAGAGACCACGTACCAGTCGCCGCGGGCTCGCCGTCAGTTCGGCCTCAGGCGACCGTGGCGAGCAGCTGGCGGGCGGCGGGGTCGTCCTCGTTGAGCTGTTGGAAGTGGACCTGGCCGTCAGCATCCACCGCCGTCACGCGGACGACCGACCAGTAGCGAGGGGTTCCCGCGACGAGGACCGATCCGACATGGACCTGCGAAGGGTCGGAGGCGTTGTCGAGGAGGGCCCAGTTCTCACCGTTGTCATCCTCGGCGTTGAGGTCGCTCCGAAGATCGATCGGAGGTGTCACGACGGGCCTCCTTCGACTCGCACAGGGTTCTGCACCACTCGATGCTCACACCCAAGGATACGCCGCACGAGCTCGTCGAGGTCGTCGTGGACGATGTCGTAGTGCGGCGCCTGATTGCTGATCTTCGACGACTTCGACTGATGCGAACCATCCCCAAGAACCTCATCGGAGTCTCCAGGAGCGCGACGATGAGTGCATGCGGGCCCAGGGGACGCGCTCGCGGCAACGGCATCCGACGGCGATCGTCGTCGGGCTGCTGGCCGCCTTCCTCATCGCAACACCGGTTGCGCTGATCGGCTTGAGCGGCGACGACAAGAGCAGCAAGAACGCCAAGCCGGTTGTCGCGACCACAACATTGCCGACCGTCACCACCACGACGCTCGGCGTGACGCGCTACACCGTCCAGCCGGGTGACGTGCTCGTCGCCATTGCTGAGCGCTTCGGGATTCCCGTGGATGTGATCCTTGACTTCAACGACCTCGTCGACGCCGACACGCTGGTTGCCGGGCAAGTGCTGAAGATCCCGCCACCGCGAGTTCCCGTCCTCGTGGTGAGGCCTGCAACGATTCCCGTGAATGGCAGCGTGACGATCAGGCTCACGGGCGCGCAGCGGGGCGAGCAAGTGACGTTCGAGATCGACTCACCGACCACGCAGTTCGTCGGACAGTCGCACCACGCGACGCAGGGTGGCAAGGTGATCACCTCGTATCAGCTGGCACCCGACGATGTTCCCGGTATATACACGGTCATCGCGAGAGGCGATCAGAACACCGTCGTCCAAACCACTTTCGTCGTCGAAACAACCACATAGGCCCCACGATCGCGGCTCGTCAGGGTTTGCTCGTTGTACTTGCTGCGTTCGCCTTCTCGGTCATCAATGTTCATTCGGGCATCGCACGATG
This sequence comes from Bifidobacterium breve, assembly GCA_945889545.1. GTDB lineage: Bacteria > Actinomycetota > Acidimicrobiia > IMCC26256 > PALSA-555 > SHVJ01. Next base: position 5,410 of record CAMDCC010000032.1, read on the forward strand.
ATTCCGACAGCCACGGTGGTGGCGGATGGAAGGTGCGATGTGGTGGTGACCTGGTTCTTGCTAGCGGCCTTGTTCGCGATGGTGGTGATCCTCTCGCGGTCGACGGAGCGCGCGATCGGTGCTGATCGTGCACTCGTGCGTTCGATCCTGCACGGGGATCGTTCGGTGCATCAGCCGGGAGCACACGAGCGCGGACGGTGCTCCCTCTCGTGCGATCGCCCGATGGGGTAGCGGCGCCCTGCGCCCTGCGCCCTGCGCCCTGCGCCCTGCGCCCGGGGGACGGGGATCGTGGCGAGTGTTGGAACGGTCGGTCCAATAGGCTCGGGCTCCAAGAGGATCAGGCCCAAAGGATCAGTCTGTGGACTTCTCGCTCACCGAGTCGGAACGCGATCTGGTGAACCTCTGCCGCGAGTTTGCGCAGAAGGAGATCGCGCCGCGCGCGCCGCTCGCGTGGGACGAGGCGCGGTGCCCAACCGACCTGCTCCGCGAGATGGGCGCATTGGGCCTGCTCGGCATGTTGATCCCCGAGCAATGGGGCGGTATCGGCATGTCGACCGTCGGGTTCGTCGCCGCGATGGAGCAGATCGGCCTCGCCGACCAGTCGGTGGCCGCGGCATTGCAGGCGCACGTGACCATTGGCTCGTTGCCGCTCTACCTCTTCGGCAACGACGCGCAGCGTGAGCGCTGGCTGAGACCCCTGGCCGAAGGGCGCGCACTTGGCGCGTTTGGCCTGACCGAGCCCGATGCGGGCTCGGACGCGCGCGGCATTCGCACGCTCGCCGTGCGCCGCGACGGCGGCTGGCTGATCCACGGACAGAAGGCGTTCTTCTCCAATGCCGGCACCGACATGTCGTTCGGGGTGACGCTTCTTGCCCGTACCGAGTCGGACACCGAAGGCGAAGAGCGAGAGGGATCGACGTTCGCGACGTTCGTCGTGGAGAAGGACACGCCCGGATTCACCATGGGCCCAAAGATGCGCGGCATCGGGTGGCGCGGTCTCGACACTCGCGAGCTCTTCTTCGAAGATGTCTTTGTCGCCGACGACCACCTTGTCGGCGATCCGGCGATGGGATTGGGCCAGTTCCTGAGCACGCTCGAAGTCGGGCGCATCTCGATCGCGGCGTTGTCGCTCAGCCTGACGCAGGCCGTGCTCGACATGGCGACGGAGTACGCGCAACAACGCGTGCAGTTCGGTCAGCCGATCTCGAAGTTCCAGGCGATCCAGTTCAAATTGGCAGACATCGCGACCGAGCTCGAAGCGGCACGGTGGCTCACGTATCGCGCTGCGTACCTGCGCGACATCGGTGAGCCGTTCCTCAAGGAAGCTTCGATGGCGAAGCTGAAGGCCAGTCGGGTTGCGGTATCGGCAGCATCGGAGGCCGTGCAGATTCACGGCGGTATCGGCTACATGCTGGAGTCACCGGTGGCGCGCTTCTACTGCGATGCGAAGGTGCTCGAGATCGGCGAAGGCACCAACGAGATCCAGCACGTGGTGATCGCGCGCACGTTGGGCTGCTGATCCCGATTGTTAGACGGCGCTCAGGCGCCGGATGGATTCGGCGATGTCGTCGCGATCGGGGAGCCATGCGCGTTCGAGGTCGGGCGCGTAGGGCGGGGGAGTTGGCGCGGCGCCGACGCGTTCGATCGGCGCGTCAAGGTCCCAGAAGCCCTCTCGGGCAACGATGGCCGCGATCTCGGCGCCGATGCCGAACGGCACGACCGCCTCGTGTGCGATCAGGAGTCGGCTCGTCTTGTGTACCGATTCGAGGATGGGAGCCATATCGAGCGGAGCGACGGTTCTGAGGTCGATGACCTCGACGGAGATGCCTTCACTCGCGACGGCGTCTGCCGCCGCGAGAGCCTCGTGCACCATTCGTGACACCGACACAACGGTGATGTCGGTACCGTCGCGCACCACCGCAGACTTCCCGAGAGGGAGGACGTAGTCGTCCGGCGGTTGTGGGCCTTTCATGCCGTACAGCAGACGGTTCTCGATGAAGACAACTGGGTTCGGGTCCTGGATCGACGCGCGCAGCAACCCATACGTGTCGGCCGGGGTCGACGGCATGACCACAGTCAGGCCGGGGATGTGCGCGAGCAGCGCCTCGAGGCTCTGCGAGTGCTGGCTTCCCGAGGAGCGACCCGCGCCGAACTGGGTCCGCACGGTCAGCGCCATCTGCGCGGTGCCGCCGGTCATGAACGGCAACTTCGCGGCCTGGTTCAGCAGTTGATCGAGGCAGACGCCGAGGAAGTCGAGGTACATCAGCTCGACCACGGGTCGCATCCCCGCCATCGCGGCGCCGACACCGAGGCCGACGATCGCGCTCTCGGAGATGGGAGTGTCGCGCACGCGATCGCCGAAGCGTTCGTGCAGGCCGCGCATCAGGCCGAACACGTTGCCTCCGGCCGCAACGTCGATTCCCGCGATGAACACGCGCTCGTCGCCGACGAGCTCCGCCTCGAGCGCGGCGCGGATCGCATCCATGGTGCGGAACATCGGTGCATCGGCAGCAGGTGCCGGCGGCTCAGTGCGTTCGGGTCTCGGGCGGGTGACGAAGTCGGTCAGCGTGGCGGCCGCCGGGGCCGTCAACCGTCGGGCCGCTTCGACGGCGTCGTCGAGCTCATGCGCGACCGATGCGCACATGGCTTCGAGCGCGTCGTCGGCGACTCCCGCCGATCGGAGCCGGTGCGCGTTGACGAGGAGCGGGTCGCGTGCTTCCCACTCCCGAACTTCCTCGGGGGATCGGTAGCGCTGCGGGTCGCCTTCGTAGTGACCGTGCCAGCGGTAGGTGGTGGCTTCGACGACCACCGGGCCTCGTCCCGCGCGCGTCGCCTCGATCACCGAATGCATCGCAGTTGCGGTCGCCACCACGTCGTTGCCGTCCACCGCGACGTAGTCCAAGCCGTAGCCGGCGGCGCGCCGCTCGAGTGGCGCCGCGTGCTGGGCCGACGCCGGCGAGAACTCGGCGTAGCCGTTGTTCTCGCAGAAGAAGATCACCGGGAGCCGCCAAACCGCGGCGAGGTTGATTGCTTCGTGGAAGGTGCCGTGGGCCGCCGCGCCGTCGCCGAAGAATGCAACGGCCACGCTGCCGTCGGCGCGGAGCTGCGCTGCGGTTGCCGCACCTGCCGCGATCGGTATTCCGGCCGCGACGATCCCGTTCGCGCCGAAGATCCCGATGTCGGGGTCGGCGATGTGCATCGAGCCGCCGCGCCCGCGGTTCGTGCCCTCGTCCTTTCCCATCAACTCGGCGAACATCCCGAGCACGCCCAAGCCTTTCGCGAGACAGTGGCCATGGCCGCGATGAGTGGAAGTGATGACGTCGGTCGGATTGAGCGGCCAACACGCGCCCACGGCCGACGCTTCCTGCCCGATCGACAGGTGCACGAACCCCGGTACCTCGCCGTCGCGGTAGAGCGCAGCAACCCGTTCTTCGAACCCGCGGATCACGAGCATGCGCCGATGCATCTCGAGGAGGTCGGCGGTCGAGAACACAGCCCGTGTATTGTACTGGTCGGTACAAAGACGGAAGAGGCGATGGCCGAACAGATCGAGATCCCGCGTTCCTTCCCTGGCGCGGGTGACGTAGCTGGAAAGCGAGTGGTGATCACCGGCGCGAGCCGGGGACTCGGTCGACTGCTCGCGCATGCGTTCTCGCACGCCGGCGCGCGCGTGGCGCTGGTCGCCCGGGAAGAGAAGGACCTCAAGGAGGTCGGCGACGAGCTTCCCGGCCCGACCCTCGTGCTGAGCGGCGACGTCACGGATGAGGAGTTCAACGAGGCGGTCGCCGATGGCGCGGTCGCGGAGTGGGGTGGGCTCGACGTCTGGATCGCCAACGCGGGGATCTCGCCCATCGTGGCCGGACCGCTCGAGACCGATCCGTCGGTCTGGCGCGCGGTGCTCGACGTGAATCTCACGGGAGCATTCCTCGGTGCGCGTGCCGCCGCCCGCGTGATGGGCGAGGGCGGGCGCATCATCTTCACTGGCTCGGTTCTCGGCGAGCGACCGCGCGAGGGGCTCGCGGCGTACAGCGCGTCGAAAGCTGGCCTCGTCGGCCTCGCGAAGGGTCTCGCGCTGGATCTCGCACCCGCAGGTATCACCGTGAACGTGGTTGCCCCCGGGTGGTTCGACTCTCCACTGGCCCAGCATTGGAAGAACTCACCGAAGCTCGCGGCCGGGGTGCTCGACCACACGGCGCAACGCCGCTGGGGCGACGCCACTGATCTCGCCGGCGCGTATCAGTTCCTTGCCTCCGACGCCGCGTCGTTCATCACTGGGACCGTGCTCAACGTCGACGGCGGATACTTGCTCGTATGAGCGAGCGTCGGGAGGCGGGTATCCCGCCGAGCAGTGAGCGGGGCCCAGCGGCCCGGCGCCGCAGGCGCCAGGAGCGGGAAAGATGAGCGAGCGTCGGGTTGTCGTGATCACGGGCGCGGGCGGAACGCTTGGTGCGGCGCTGTCCTGCCAGTTCGTGGCAGAACCCGAGACGGATGTCGTGCTGAGCGACGTCAGTGCTGCTTCGCTCGACGCGACGCTCGCTGTCCTTCCGGGGGATCACGGCGCGGTCGAGACGTTGTTGGCCGACGTGAGTGATCTCGCGCAGGTCGAAGCCGTGATCGGTCTGGCGATCGAGCGCTTCGGCCGCCTCGACGTGTTGATCAGCAACGCCGGGGTGCTCGCTCCGAACGGTCGCATCCACAACCTGGCGACTGAGGACTGGGAGCGCGCGTTCCGGATCAACGTGCTTGGTGCCGTCAATGGCATCACCGCCGCGGTCGGGGTTATGCGCACGCAGCAGTCGGGGTCGATCGTGCTGACGGCTTCGGTCGCAGGTCTCACGGCGTGGTCGCACGCGGCGCCGTACTGCGCTACGAAGGCCGCGGTGATCCAGCTCGCGAAGGTCGCGGCGGTCGAATATGCGCGCGACGGGATACGCGTCAACTGCGTGTGTCCGGGCACGTTCCTCTCGGGGATCCATGATGATCTTCCGCCGGAGGCGATCGACGCGATCGCGGTCAAGCACCCGCTCGGGCTCGGCGCGGCCGCCGATCTTGTGGGCGCGTACTCGTATCTCGCGAGCGACGCGTCGCGCTGGACAACCGGGTCGGCGATCGTGGTCGACGGCGGCTACTCGGCGCCGTAGGGCATTCCGTGGACACGGTGTCGATGCATCCAGACATGAGCTGGCTCGGAGTACTCGAGCACTACGCCAGCCGCACTCCAGACAGGCCGCTCGCGATCTTCGGCGATGAGACCGTCACCTACGGCGATATGGCTGTGCGCGCAACCGCGTTGGCTGCGGGGCTGCACGAGCGCGGGGTCGGTGCCGGCGACGTCGTGGGGCTTCTCACGTACAACTGCATCGAGTTCCTGGAGACGATCTTCGCTGCGAACTACCTGGGTGCGATCGCGATGCCGATCAACTGGCGGCTCGCCGCGCCCGAGGTGCGGTACATCCTCGAGCATTCCGAGGCGCGCGCACTCGTGTGCGACGAGGAGCTTCTCGAGCTTGCGGACGATGCGACGAAGGGTATGGAAGCCACCTTGCTCCGGGCGTCGATCACGGGGTCGCGCGCTGGATGGACGGCGATCACCGAGTTGCGCGGCGGGTCGGCTGTGCCGCCACGAGCGCTGCTCGACGGCGACGACGTACACCGGTTGATGTACACGTCGGGGACCACGGGGCGCCCGAAGGGCGTGATGCTCACCCACGCCAACCTGGCGTGGAAGAACCTGGCGCACATCGTCGAGTTCGGCTTCACGAGCGCGGACCTTGGCCTCGCGTGCGGACCTCTGTATCACGTCGGCGCGCTGGATCTCACGACGACCTCGCTCATCGCCGCGGGCGCGACGACCATCCTCCATCGCGTCTTCGACGCCGCCGACGTCGTCGACGAGATCGAACGCTCGCGTGTTACGACCGTGTGGCTGGCGCCGGCGATGGTCAACGCGATCATGGCGCTACCCAACATCGACCAGCGCGACCTGTCGTCGGTGCGCTTGGTCATCAACGGCGGGGAGAAGATGCCCATTCCCCTGATCGAGCGTATCCAGCGAACGTTCTCGTCGGCCTGGTTCGCCGACGCGTACGGCCTCACCGAGACTGTCTCAGGCGACACGTTCCTTGACCGCGACAGCCTCGTGACCAAGCTCGGCAGCGTCGGACGTCCGTGCCTCTACCTCGAGCTCGATATCTGGGACGGGCACGGGAAGTCGCTGCCGGCAGGGGAGCGCGGCGAGGTCGTGCTCCGCGGTCCGAAGGTGTTCAAGGGCTACTGGCGCGACCCCGACGCAACGGACGCCGCGTTTGCCGGCGGGTGGTTCCATACGGGAGACATTGGCGTCCGCGACGACGACGGCTACTTGTTCATCGTCGATCGGCTCAAGGACATGATCTTGTCCGGTGGCGAGAACATCGCGAGTCTGGAGATCGAACGCGTGCTGTACGAGCACGACGCGGTGCTCGAAGCCGCAGTGGTCGGACGTCCCGACGATCGATGGGGCGAAGTCCCCGTCGCCTACGTCGCGTTGCGACCGAACGCGACTGCCACCGCGGACGAATTGATCGAGCACTGCCGTCGTGAGCTCGCGCGTTACAAGGTTCCGAAGGACGTGACGTTCATCGAAGCCCTCCCGAGGAACCCATCGGGAAAGGTCTTGAAGCGCGAGCTACGGGGCCGGACGCCCTGACCCTTTCGAGTTGAGCCACGGGCCGGGCCCGGCGCGTGGTTCGCCGTGGTGCGTTGCGTCGGTTCGTCGGTCTTCCCTACGGACTAATTCTTACGCCGAAAGAGTCGTTGGAAAACCGACTGAGGCGCGCGGGCGGCTTCGATCTCTCCCTGCGCCCTCAATACGACCTCATCAAATCCGATGAATGGTGTCGGTTCAATTCTGCCGCCCGGACGATGGATGTGACAGTCCGTGCCGTGCTTCTCTTCAAAAGGCGGTTTCCTGTGCTTGTCGTACCGCCAAACGAGGGGCTTGCCAGGCGCGGCCAGGTGATAACCGTAGGACACATACTCAAACGATTGGTCCGCCCGAAAGACGCCGGCGATTTCTACGTCGAGAATGAAACCGTCGGGAAGAATCAGGCGTGTCTCTTCGATTTCGGCTGCCGTCTCGACGTCAATCGCACCCGACCGCTCGACTGGGTATTCGACATATTCCGGGGTGTGCAGCCAGTAGCCGCCAGACGCATCGACTTGCCGCTGAATCCAGTCGGCGAATGCGGCTGCGTCTCTCACCCAGTGATCAACCAAGGCGGAAGGCTCCGCCTCCGGGATCACGCTGTAACGGGGAGTCTCCCGATCCTGGCGAGGATCGCGTAAACGGTCGCCCAACGGCGCTCGTCCCTGGTTTCGTCAGCAGCGTCATCAAACGCGTCATGAAGTCGCGCGGAGAGAACCCCATATCGCCGCTCGAAGGCGACAAGCTCGTCCTGAAGATCCTCAATGGATCCACGCCTCACGATGTAGTCGGCCACGACGATCTGTATTCCCCTCGCGCAGGCATGTCCTGCGACCGGCACCAGTTTGGCACGGAACTCAGCGGGCGCCGAACAAGAAATTCAAATGACCCACGGAGCAAATCGGGCACCCGTGCGGTGTCGAAAACGGGGCGTTGACCTGCGAAAACGCTGGTTCAGCGCCGATCCAGGTGGGTCATGAACTTGGCCGACCAGTCCATGAGGTCGGACGGGATGAAGTAGCCGGTCTCGTCGTTGATCGTCGCCCAGTGCTCGGCGACGTCTTCGATGGTCGGTATTGGGATCGTCGGCTCTTGCGATGAGTGGACGTAGCCCTCGGTGGACGCGATGAAGATGCGCGCGAATCGACCCGCGCCGGCCACGTAGATCTCGCCGCTGACCGGGCAGTCCTCGTGGGCGAGGAAGGCAACCATCGGCGCGACGAGCTCCGGCGCCATCTGCGTCTCCAGGTCGCCTGCTGGCCCGCCGGCCATCCGCGTGAAGGCCGCGGGTGCGATGACGTTGATCTTGATGCCCTGCGCAGCGCCCGCCGTCGTGAGGCTGCGCGTGAGTCCGATGACCGCCGCCTTGGCCGTGGCATACGAGAGGTTGGTGGGCAGCCCGAACATCCCCGTCGACCCCGTCATGACGATGCGGCCGTAGCCCTGTTCGACCATGCGGGGCCAGGCGGCGCGGGTGGTGTTGAACGAGCCGGCAACATGCACGGCGAGGTGGCTGGCGAGATTGTCCGCGTCGGCCTCCGGCAACCCTGCCCATCTCACGATGCCGGCGTTGTTGATCAAGATGTCGATGCGCCCGAACGCACTCGTCGCCGCATCGACGAGGGCCTGCGCGCCGGCAACCGTGGCCACGTCGCTGGTGTCGGCAATCGCAGCTCCGCCCGCGGCGACGATCTCGGCGGCGACCGCCGCCGCTGGCCCCGCGTCCTCGCCCATACCCTCGATCGAGCCGCCGAGGTCGTTGACGACAACGCTGGCCCCGCGTTCGCCGAGCAGCGCCGCGTAGCCTCGACCGATCCCGCGTCCCGCACCCGTAACGATGGCGACACGTCCCTCGAAGCGCAGCGTGCTCACCGCCGGGAGTGTACCGACCAGTCAATATGATTTGGCCGTGCCTCCTGTCCTGTACTCGTCGTCGGATCGAATCGGCGTCATCACCCTCAATCGCCCCGAGGCGCGCAACGCGGTCAATCGGGAGTTGGCGCTCGGCCTCGAGGCCGCGGTGGATCAGTTGGAGGACGATCCCGAGGTCTGGGTCGGAGTCCTGTGCGCGAACACCGCAGATCAGCCAAATCCGGTCTTCTGTGCGGGTGCCGACCTCAAAGTTGTCAAGGAGACGGGTTCCGCGGCGACGCTCGATACCGAACGGGGTGGGTTCGCCGGGTTCGTGTTTCGCGAACGCACCAAACCGATCGTGGTCGCCGTCGATGGTCTGGCCACCGCGGGCGGCTTGGAGATCGTCCTCGCGGCCGACGTCGTGGTCGCGACGTCGCGATCGACGTTCGGACTCGCGGAGGTCCGACGCAACCTCATCGCCGCGGCGGGCGGGCTCTTCCGACTTCCGCGCGCGATCGGTCGGGCACCGGCGATGGACGCCATCCTCACCGGTGAGCCGATCGAAGCTCGTCGCGCGTTCGATCTCGGACTCGTGAGCCGGCTGGTTGAGCCGGGGACTGCCCTCGACGAGGCGCTCCGCCTCGCGCGGCAGATCGTCTCGGCGGCGCCGCTGGCGGTGCGGGCCAGCCGGCGCGTCGTCCTCGCGGCCGAGCATGAGGACGACGACACGCTCCGGAAGGTCTCGCGAGAGCTGCTCGACGAGTTGCTCGCGTCCGAGGACGCGAGTGAAGGGCTGACTGCCTTCGCTGAGAAGCGACCACCGCAATGGCAAGGTCGCTGATGAGCGTGCGCGCCGATGTACCGTCAGAGAGGATGCGGCCAACCGAACTGAGCGACGAGTCCCGACCTCCCGGGCGCAGCGCCAAATGGGAAGCGCGTCGCGAGGTCATCATCGACACTTCGGCCGCGGTCTTCGCTCGTAGCGGCTATCACGCCACGGGAATCGCCGAGCTGTGCGCGGTGAACGGTTTCGGCAAAGGTGCCTTCTACTACTACATCGGATCGAAGGAGGAGCTCCTCGCCGCGATCCACGATCGCGTGATGGACGAGGTGATGCTCGGCGCCGATCGCGTTGCGCAAGCAGGTGGGTCAGCGTCGGCGCAGCTGGCGATGCTGGGCGATGAGCTGCTCGACGTCATCCACCGCTATCCCGATCATGTGTGGGTCTTCCTCCACGAGTTCCCAGCGCTCACCGACGAACGCGCCGAGCAGTTCCGCGTCCGCCGGCGGGTGTACGAGCAACGGGTCGAAGCGATTCTGCAGGCTGGCATCGATTCCGGAGAGTTCCGTGAGCTCGACCCGAAGCTCACGGCCTTCGCGTGGCTCGGCATGCACAACTACACCTATCTGTGGCTCAAAGCGGGCGGCCGTGTGTCGGCACGCGATGTGGCGAAGCCGTTCGCCGACATCTTCCTTCAGGGCATCGCTCGCTGATCAAACAGATCAGGCCGCGGCGCGCTCCAACCCCAGCAACCCGCCCAAGGTGCCACCGAGGATCGCCGCGCGCTCGTCGTCGGGCACGCCGGCGAACTGCTTGGCGATGAGCTCCTGGCTGCCTCGGAACGTGCCCTCGGCGTGCGGGTAGTCGTTGCCCCACACGATTGACGACACGCCGGTGATGTGTCGGCACGCGATCGCCACGGGATCATCCTGGAACTGCACGTGGAACTGGCGCTGCACGTACTCGCTCGGCATCAACGGATACGGCCACTTCTCGTTGAGCTTGAACAGCTGCGCCAT
>CAMDCC010000033.1 GCA_945889545.1 Bifidobacterium breve
CTCGCGGAGCGGGGTGACACCGTTCTGCTGTCACCAGCCTGTGCATCGTTCGACTGGTACCCGTCGTATTCAGCACGCGGCGATGACTTCGCCCGTGAAGTGCGTGAACTCGTGGAGGTGGACGGATGAGCGCAAAGCAAAAGCAGCGCCCATCGACGTGGCCCGGTACGTACGTGATGCTCGTTGCGACGATCGCTGTGCTCAATGTCGTCGGTGTGGTGATGGTGCTGTCGGCCTCTTCGGTGCTCTCCATCGAGAGCCACGGATCGGCCTGGTACACGTTCATGCGCCAGCTCGCCTGGACACTGCTGGGCGTGATCGGCTTCGCCGTCGCGCAGCGCGTCGACTACCGGAGCTGGCGTCGGGTCGTGGAGCCATTCGTCTTCATTTCGGGATTGCTGCTCGTCGTGGTGCTCGTCCCGCACGTGGGATTGGAGGTCGGCGGGGCCAGACGGTGGTTAGGCGTTGGCGCATGGAGCGTGCAACCGAGTGAGCTCGCCAAGCTCGCGCTGGTGGTGTTTGCCGCCGAGGTGCTCACACGGCGTGAGGACGAGCTCGACGATTGGCGACGTGCGCTGCGTCCGGTGTTGCTCGTCCTCGTCGCTTTCGCCGCGCTCGTGTGCTTCGAGCCCGACTTCGACTCAGCGTTGTTGCTGGGCATCATCGTGGGTGCAGTTCTGCTGGTCGGCGGCATCCGAATCGCGCACCTCGCCACGGTCGGCAGCGTGGGCGCAGCCGCCGCGACGGTGTTCGCGCTCTCGTCGGGGTACCGACGCGAGCGCCTGCTGAGCTTCTTGCATCCGGCCGCGGACGCTGCGAACACCGGCTACCAGGCCATCCAGAGCTCGATCGCGATCGGGAGTGGAGGCATCGATGGCGTCGGTCTGGGTGCCGGGCGCGCCAAGTGGCTCTTCTTGCCCAACGCGCACACCGACTTCATCTTCGCTGTGATCGGGGAGGAGCTCGGCTTGATCGGCACCATGACGGTCCTTGGGCTCTTCCTCGCCTTCATCGTGCTGGGCACGCGGGCCGCATTCCGAGCGCCGGACCGTTTCGGGATGCTGCTTGCCGCGGGCATCACCGCGTGGATCGGCGCGCAGGCACTGCTGAACATCGGCGGCGTGATCGGGCTGCTTCCCGCGTCGAGCGTGCCACTGCCGTTCGTGTCGTTCGGTGGGTCGGCGCTCGTGGTCTCGATGATCGCAGCCGGCGTACTGGCCAACGTGGCCAAGCACTCGATCGACCCCTTGTCCGGGCGCGCTCGGTCGTCGGTGGCGACCGCCAAGCGGTGATGAAGCAGCCGTCTCAGCCGGTGTTCGCGCTCGTCACGGGGGGCGGCACCGGTGGTCACGTGTACCCGGCGTTGGCCGTCGCGCAGGAGCTTGTTCGGCGCGGGCACGGGCGTTCGACGATCCACTTCGTCGGAGCCGAGCGAGGGCTCGAGGCCACGGCTGTGCCCGCCGCGGGCTTCACGATCGATCTTCTCCCCGGACGCGGGATCCAACGCAGTCTGCGCCTGTCGGCCCTCCGGGCGAACATTGGTGCACTGGTTGGTGCATGTCGAGCGTTCGGTCGAGCGTTTCGTCTCGTCGGACAGCTCAAGCCTCGTGTGGTACTCGGCGTCGGGGGATTCGCGTCGCTACCGTGCGTAGTTGCTGCGCGCCTTCGCCGAGTTCCGGCAGTTGTGCACGAGCAGAACGCGGCACCGGGTCTTGCCAATCGCATCGGAGTGCGATTCGGCGCGCGTGCCGCCGTCTCTTTTGCCGACACTCCGCTTCGCAAGGCGGTGCTCACGGGCAATCCGATTCGACCGGAGATTGCAGACGTGATTCGTGCGCCCGCAACCCCCCCTCTGATCACAGTGTTCGGCGGCAGTCTTGGCGCGCGTCGGCTGAACGACGCGGCGCTGGCGCTCTACGCGCGCTGGCGAGACCGGACCGACGTCGCGATTGTGCATGTTGCTGGTGCACGCGACTACCAACGGTGCAACGCTCAACTCCTCGAGCAGCGCATACCCTCTGACCGATTGCACTTTGAGTTGCGCTCGTACGAGGAGCAGATGACTCGCGTGTATTCGGCTGCGGCGGCGGTCGTATGCCGCGCGGGTGCGATCACCATCGCCGAGCTCGCTGTCACCGGTACGCCGGCAGTGCTCGTTCCGCTGCCAAACGCGCCCCACGATCACCAAGCTCGCAACGCCGAGGCACTGGCATCGCTGGGCGCCGCGGTGGTGGTCCCCGATGGCGAGCTCGACGGCGAACGCCTCGATCGCGAGCTTCGTCGACTCCTCGATGATCCCGCGCTCCTCGCTCAGATGGGGCGTGCTGGTCGCACCCTCGCTCGTCCCGACGCCGCCGCGCGCGTTGCCGACATGGTGGAGGAGGCTGCTCATGCCGCCTGACCTCGACCTCTCGACGCCCCGCACCCTCCACGTCGTAGGTGTGGGCGGGGCCGGCATGAGTGCGATCGCCGCGGTGTTCGCGCGCATGGGTCATCACGTGAGTGGCTCCGATCTTCGGGAATCGGACCGCACCGAGCGCCTACGAGCGATGGGCGTGGTGGTGCACATCGGTCACGACGCCGCGCACCTCGGAGAACCACTCGAAGCCGTCATCATCTCCACTGCCGTACCCGCCACGAACCCCGAGGTGGTCGCCGCCACCGAGCGGGGAGTGCCGGTGTTGCGACGCGCTGAAGCCCTCGCCGCGATCGTGCGGACCCGGCGCGGGATCGCAGTGGCGGGGAGCCACGGCAAGACGACCACGTCGTCGATGCTCACCCTCTGCTTGCGTGCTGCCGGCTGGCAGCCGAGCTTCCTCATCGGTGGCGATCTCAATGAAGTCGGGACCAACGCGGCCTACGACGACGGCGAGTGGCTCGTAGTCGAGGCCGACGAGAGCGACGGAACGTTTCTCGAGCTGTCGGCCGAGGCCGGCGTCGTCACCAACATCGAGGCAGATCACCTCGACCATTACGGCGACTTTCCCGCGCTCGTCACCGCGTTCCACGCATTCGTCGAGGCGCTGCCGGGGGCGCGTGTGGTCTCGGCCGACGACCCCATCACGCGTGAGCTTGCTCGCGACCATCCGAACGTGGTCACGGTCGGTACGAGTGAAGACGCGCACTACCGCATCGAGGGATACGCCGGAGCGCGCTCTGGAAGTCGGTTTGATCTCACGCGCGGTGGTGAGCTACTCGGAACCATCGAGCTCCCAGTGCCCGGCGCGCACAACGCGGCCAACGCTGCGTCCGCAGCAACGCTCGCGCTCGAGATCGGTGTGCCGTTCGACGCCGTTCGCAGCGCGCTGGCCGGCTTTGGTGGTGTGGCCCGCCGGTTCCAGTTCCGCGGTGAGATCAATGGCGTCACGCTCGTCGACGACTACGCGCACATCCCGGGTGAGGTCGCCGCGATGGTCCGAGCCGCCCGTGAAGGCGATTGGAACCGGGTCGTGGTGATCTTCCAGCCCCACCGGTACTCGCGCACGGCACGGCTTTGGCGCGACTTTGCCGACGCGTTCGTGGAGGCCGACGCAGTTGTGCTCACCGATGTGTATTCCGCAGGCGAGGCGCCCCAGCCCGGCATTTCGGGCCGTCTGCTCGTGCGCTCGGTGCTCGACGCGCACCCGACGCTGCCCGTCACCTATCTGCCGCGCCACTCGGATGTGGTCGACCACGCGCTCCGCCTCACGCGCCCGGGCGACATGCTTCTCGCCCTCGGTGCCGGCGATGTGACGACCGTGCTCGACGAATGGCTCGGTACGGAGTCGGTGTCGTGAGTCTCGATGATGTCGCAACGGCACTCGAGGATCACCTTCCTGGGCGAGTGTGGCGTGATGCTTCGGTGGCCGAGCTCACTACGTACCGCGTCGGTGGGCCGGCAGCGGTCCTGGTTCGGGTCGGCGACGAAGCCGCGCTCCTCACGCTGGCGTCTGTGCTGGCGTGCTCGAGGCCGCCGATCCTGCTCGTGGGCCGCGGCTCCAACCTCCTCATCGCCGAAGCGGGATTCCATGGGGTGGCCGTGGTGCTCGACGATGACTTCACGGCGATCGACATCGATCCCGACGCGCACCGCGTGCGAGCCGGAGGCGCGGTGCCGCTGCCGATGCTGGCGCGCCGCGCCGCCGCGGTCGGCGTGGGTGGGCTCGAGTTCTTCGTGGGCATCCCGGGATCGGTCGGTGGCGCGGTACGCATGAATGCCGGTGGTCATGGTCGTGAGACCGCAGATGTGCTGCACCGGGCGTGGGTGCTCGATCTGTTCGCAGGGAGCGATGCGGCCGTTGAGGTCCGAGATGTCGGCGCGCTCGACCTCTCCTATCGCCACTCGAACGTCGATGCGGCGCACGTCGTTGTACGGGCCGAGTTCGTGGGGGAGTCCGACGACGTCGCCGTCTGCGAGGACCGCATCGCGGAGATCGTGCGCTGGCGCCGCGAGCATCAGCCGGGTGGGTCGAATGCGGGATCGGTGTTCCGGAACCCACCGGGTGACTCCGCCGGCCGGCTGATCGACGAGGCCGGCCTCAAAGGGTTGCGCATCGGCGGCGCGGTCGTGTCCGAGAAGCACGCCAACTTCTTTCAGGCTGAGGCTGATGCGACGGCCGACGACGTCGCCCGCTTGGTCGACACCGTGCGCGCTCGCGTGGCTGATGCCACGGGAGTGCAGCTTGTGACCGAGCTCCGCATGATCGGTTTCGACGAACCCGATCACCGCGGGTCGCTCAATGAGAGGAAGGACACCAGATGACGACGTACGCACCACCAGCACCGCGCGCATTGCGGCGTGCCGCGCCACGGCGCCCTACTCCTCATCGTCAGGCACCTCGCCGCACCACGATGGATCCACGGGTGCGCGCTCGGCGCGTCGCAGTGACCCGCGAGGCCGGCCGTCGCCGTCTGCATCGGCTGCTGTGGGTGTTCGGTGCGATCGCGATCGCGGGTGCCGGTACCGGTGCCGTGCTCTCGCCGTTGCTCGATGTCAACCAGATCGCGGTTGTGGGCGTGGAGGGCGCACACGCCGAAGAGGTGATCGCGGCTGCTGGCGTGCAGCCGGGCGAGGCGCTCCTGCTCGCCGACACCGGCGCGGTCGTGGATCGCATCGAAGTGCTTCCGTGGGTGGCCGACGTGAGCGTTGCCCGCGAGCTTCCTGGGACCCTCCGGGTCGAGGTGACCCCGAGGTTTCCCGTGGCGTGGCGAGCCATAGATACCGGCGGGTTCGCCATCTTCGATCGCCGCGGCGTGACGATCTCGACGACGGCCACCGCGAGCCCGGGTCTTCCCGAGCTCCAGGCCACCGGCGCCGACGTCCGTGCCGCGGCCCGCGTTGCGGGCGCGCTGTCGCCGACCCTGCTTCCGCAGGTGGTCTCGATCTCCGTCGACCGGGGCTACGTGCGGCTGGCCCTCGTGAGCGGCATGGAGGTGCGTTTCGGCGACGCGCAGTCGCTCACGGCCAAGGTCAAGGCCACCGAAGCCATGCTGGTTGCCCTCGGACCCACGCGAGGCAACTATCTCGACGTGAGCTCGCCCGGTACTCCGGTCGTCGGCTGAACGGCGGTCGGCAGTGGAACCCAGCAATCCCCAGGAACTCGTGCACCCCACAGCGGCCCCAGAGTCTCAGGGAACCCCGGCACCAAGAGAAACCCCGGAATTGGGAGCCGATAGGCTGGTGGGCGACCACAGATCTGTGCCTGTCCCGATACCTAGCCCTGTCGCGCCCGTGGCGGAGCCGTCCTCCCCGGATAGTGCTCAGGATGCTTCCCAGGATGCTTCGGAGCGCCAGCCCGGCGACCTCCAGGCCTCGGGCGGTCCGCCGATGGACCGGGATCAGCCCGAGATCCCCCGGAACGGACCGCCGGGCGACGACAATGGTGGAAGAGCTCCGGCGCCGCCGAGCGACCCACCGGACCGGCCCGTGCCGCTCGACGGCACTGTGAGCGACAGCGGAAGGACGACCGAGATGCTTGGGGACCCGCAGAACTACTTGGCGGTGATCAAGGTCGTGGGTGTCGGCGGTGGCGGTGGCAACGCCGTCAACCGCATGATCGACGCCGGCCTGAAGGGCGTCGAGTTCGTGGCGGTGAACACCGACGCGCAGTCGCTGTTGATCAGCGACGCCGACGTGAAGCTCGACATCGGACGCCAGCTCACCCGTGGTCTCGGCGCCGGCTCCGATCCCGAGCTGGGTCGCCAGGCGGCCGAGGACCACCGTGACGAGATCGAGGAGGTGCTCAAGGGCGCCGACATGGTCTTCGTTACCGCGGGCGAGGGTGGCGGTACTGGCACCGGCGGCGCGCCCGTGGTTGCCGACATCGCACGCGCGCTGGGCGCACTCACGATCGCAATCGTCACGCGTCCGTTCAGCTTCGAGGGCCGTCGCCGCGCCGTGCAGGCTGACGGCGGAATCCAGCGCCTGCGCGCGAGCGTCGACACGATGATCGTCGTACCCAACGACCGTCTGCTCGAGGTCGCCGACGAGAAGTCGTCACTGCTCACGGCGTTCAAGATGGCCGACGACGTGCTGCTCCAAGGCGTGCAGGGCATCGCCGACATGATCACGACACCGGGTCTCATCAACACCGACTTTGCCGATGTTCGCGCCGTCATGAAGGACGCCGGCAACGCGTTGATGGGGATCGGGAGCGCGTCGGGCGAAGGGCGCGCGCTCTCCGCGGCTCGCAGTGCGATCTCGAGTGTGTTGCTCGAGGCCAGCATCGAAGGCGCGCGGGGCCTGTTGCTGAACGTGGCGGGCCCAGCCGATCTCGGGCGCGTCGAAGTGAACGAAGCGGCTGAGGTGGTCAAGGAGACCGCGCACCCCGATGCCAACATCATCTTCGGAGCGACCATCGACGACTCCCTGGGCGATGAGGTGCGCATCACCGTGATCGCCGCAGGCTTCGACCGCGCCGGCGAGAGCCGACCGATCACGCGTCGCACTGAGTCCACACTTGGTCTGGCCGACGATCTGCCCCGCTCGCCGTTCGACGACGATGACGGCGGCGGCGGCGGCGGGGGCGACGACGACTTCGACGTGCCTGAGTTCTTGAGGTAACGCGCCAGCGGCGTGCCCTCTCCAAAACCCCGAGTGAGCGTGATCGAAGTCGCGATCGGTCCCGGGCGAGCCATCTGGACCACTCGGCACGGAGGCGTCTCTGTGCCGCCGTACGACACCGCGAACCTGTCGAGCCGCGGCGGCGACGACCCCGACGCCGTGCTCCAGAACCGCCGGCTCGTGGCGTCCGCCTGCGGTCTCCCGGCGCCAGACAAGTGGTGGTGGCTGGCCCAGGAGCATGGGCGGACGACCGTCCAGGCCCAGGGTCCTGCACCCCACGGTCCTGCACCCCACGGTCCTGCACCCCACGGTCCACCGGCCACGGGAGCGCCGGTGGCCGATGCCGCGATCACGGCGCACCTGGGTGTGCCGCTCGTGATCCTCACCGCAGATTGCGCGCCGATTGCGCTCGCAACCGATGATGCGATCGCCGTCGTGCACGCGGGCTGGGTCGGGCTCCTCGCGGGCGTGATCGACGAAGCCGTGACGCGACTCCGTGGCATCGGGCACGGCGACGTGCGGGCGGTCTTGGGGCCGTGCATCCACCCGGCCCGGTACGAGTTCGGCCGTGACGATCTCGATCGTGTGATCGCCCAGTTCGGGCCTGAGGTCGAGGGGCGAACGAACGATGGGAAGCTGGCGCTTGATCTCCCAACTGCGGTGCGGCGGGCGCTCCTTGCCGCGGGTGTACGCGCGTTCGACGACGTCGATGTATGTACCGCGACATCGCCGGATCATTACTCGCACCGACGCGATGGCGAGACGGGCCGTCAAGCGCTCGTGATGGTGCGCGAGCAGTGAGTGTGGAACATGACTGAGGTGACTGCGACGGACATCGCCGCGAACGTGGCGGCCGTGCAGGAGCGCATCGCCGATGCGGCGCGTCGCTCCGGACGCGATCCGAGCGCAATCACCCTTGTCGCCGCGGCGAAGACGACCGCGAGCGAGCAGGTGCGCGCGGTGATCACTGCTGGGGTGGTCGACATCGGTGAGAACCGAGCCCAGGAGCTCCTCGCCAAGGCTCCCGAGCTCGTTCACGGTCCGATCTCTCCTCGATGGCATTTCATCGGGAGCCTGCAACGCAACAAGGTGAAGGCACTCGCGCCATGGGTGACGCTGTGGCAGTCCGTGGATCGTGAGCCCCTCGGGGCCGAGATCGCACGCCACGCTCCCGGCGCCCACGTCCTCGTGGAGGTGAACCTCGATGGCGAGGCCACGAAGGCGGGATGCGCGCCGGGAGAAGCCCCCGCGCTTGTCGATGTGCTCAGGGGGCTCGGGCTCGTCGTCGATGGACTGATGGCGGTGCCTCCCGCGGGCGGCGATCCACGCCCATGGTTCGCGACCCTCGCCGCCCTTGCAGCGAGGATCGGCGTTCGTGAGCTCTCGATGGGGATGACCCAGGACTTTGAGGTCGCGATCGAGGAAGGCGCCACCATCGTTCGCGTGGGGCGTGCCCTCTTCGGCGCGCGCCCCGAATGACGGCCTTCTGCGATGGACCCAAGATCGGGTGAGGACGCGGGTAGCCTTCATTCCCGGAGGGCGTGCAGCCGCGTGCACGCGATGGTGTGGCATCCCTGTGGCGTCGTGCGATGGTCTATCTGGGCCTTCAAGACGATGAGGAGTACTCGTACGACCAGTACGGGTACGCGCACGACGAAGACCCGTATGCGGGTGACGACCCGTACGTGCCCGAAGGCCGCCCACCCGGTCCCGGTGGCGGAGGGACCGAGTACGCCGAGGTCGGTGCCCGTGGGTATCCGGAGCCGCGCGATGTGCGCGCGGTGCGCGAGGTCCAACAGCTCCCGCCCCGAGAGCGTGAGTACGGCGAGCCCGCCGTGCGCCCGATCCCGCGCGACGAGCCGCCCTCCGGCGTTACGGTCACCAAACCGGCGGTAGTGCGCGCCGTCCCCACCACCGCGGCCAAGGTCCACGTGGTCGAGCCCCACGGGTTCAACGATGCTCCTGAGATCGGCGATCGGGTCAAGGACAACCAGGCCGTCATCCTCAACCTCCAAGGCGTGCCCCGCGAGCTCCAACGCCGGCTCATCGACTTCAGCAGCGGCCTCGCGTTCGCCGTCGGTGGCTCCATGTCGCGGGTCGCCGACTCGGTCTTTCTCATCACCCCGCTGAACGTGCACCTCTCCGAAGCGGAGAAAGAGAAGCTTCGGGGCCGTGGGCTGTACCGAGACTGACCTCGACCGGTTCTAGGGGCGCTGCATGCTGGCCACCGCGGTAGAGGACGTCCTGTGTCCTCTGCTCACCATCTTCACGGTCGTGCTCTTTGCACGGGCAGTGCTCTCGTGGTTCCCGGTCGAGCCAGGGTCGTTCCTCCAGCAGATGAACGAGGTGCTCGGCCTGCTCACCGACTGGGCGGTGCTGCCCCTCCGGCGGATCATCCCGCCGGTCGGCATGTTCGACATGTCGTTCCTCGTGCTCGTGTTCGGCTTGTTCATCCTCAGGAGCGCACTCTGCGGCTGAATCCATCACCCCTGCTCTCGGCCCTGTGGGCCGGGCCGCTCAGGCCCCGCCGCCGGCGTCGCAGGGTACCTGCGTCGCATTTCGGCGGCTTTCCGCTGCGGACAATGAGCCCAGCGGTCCCTTGGGATGGAGTGGCGCGGCCTAAGTAGCATGGTCGGCCATGGCAACCATGGACATCACGCCCCAGGAGCTTCGCGACATCGAGATCCGCGAGGCTTGGCGCGGGTATCACCGCGACGACGTCGACGAGCTGCTCGAGCGAGCTGCCGCGACCATCGAGCATCTCGAGATGGAGATCGCGCAGTCGCGCGGACGCGCCGGTGCCGCGCCGGTGCCAGCCCCGCTTCCGCCGCCGGTTGCGGTCGTGGCCCAGCCCGCGCCGGCGCCGATGCCGGCCACACCGATGCGTGCGCCCGACACCGACGTGATCCAGCGCACGCTGTTGCTAGCTCAGAAGGCGGCTGACGAAGCCGTTGCCGAAGCCAAGCTCAAGGCCTCGCAGATCGTCACCGAGTCCGAAGAGCGCGCGCAGGAGCTTGTTGCGGAGGCCGAGGCCAACGCGCGTCGGATCGCCGATGTGGAGAAGGCGCGTCTCGAAGAGGACATCGCTCGGCTCACCGAAGCGCGCGACACGCTCACGGCTGATGTCGACGCGCTCGAGCGCTTCGAGCAGGAGTACCGCGAACGGTTGCGCCAGGCGATCCAAGCTGAGATGGAGCTGCTCGAGGCGACCGCCGGCGAGGTGGTACGCCCGGAGCTGAGTGAAGTCGATCTGCCCGACTCCGGGCCGTCGTGGTCCGCGTCGCAGGAGGGCGTGGCCCCTGTCACCTCTCCAGCTTCAGCACCAGCTCCAGCGCCGGTCGCGGTCGGTCCGATGTCCACGCCCACCGTGCACATCGAAGCCGTGCCGGCCTACACCGCGCCCGAGGTGGAGTCCGACTGGGATCCGGCTCCGGCCGGCGGTTGGGCCGACGACGCGCCGACCGCGATCGGCCAGACGATCGGAGATCGGACCGAGTTCGCGCTGCCGACCGGCGACGACTACGTAGCGGAGGGCGACAGCCTCGACGACGACGCGTTCTTCGCATCATTGCGTGAAGCGGTACGCGACGACGCGCCGCTCGGGCCGGCTCGCGATGACGACTCGCAGTACTTCGACGACGACGACACCGAAGAGACCAAGCGCCTCTTCAAGCGCCGCCGCTAGGGCGCGGCTGAAACCCGCTCTACTCTGAGGCGGCACTCGTCGTCGCCAATCGTGAGGTGCGCGAGCGATTCGTCGCCGGTGTCTTCCACGATGTCGAAGGCGACGGCGAGCACTTCGCCCATGATCCACTCGCGATGCTGCGTTGCCGCGGCAGTGATGGGGCCGGCGGCGTGCAGAACGACATGGATGCGGTCGGAGAGCTGGAGCTCCAGCTCCTTGCGATGGTCGTTGATGCCGCGGGCGAGTGAACGCGCGATGCCCTCGGACCGCAGCTCGTCGTCGAGCACGGTGTCGAGCGCAACGGAGAGCCCACCTTCTTGGGTCAGCACGAGCTCCTCGTGGGCGGTGGCCCGAACCTCCACGTCGTCGGGTCCGAGCTCGATCACCTCGCCGTCGATCTCGACTCGATAGACGCCGTCGGCGGCGAGTGCCCTGCGAACCTCGGCTCCATCAGCTGCGCCCAAGAGCTCCTTGAGTTGTGGCATGAGCGGTCCCACGCGCGGTCCGAGCGCCCGGAAGTTGGGCACCACGGTGTAGTCGAGGAGGCCCTCGAGGTCGGTGAGGAGATCGACCTGTTTGACGTTGAGCTCGTCGGCGATCTCGGCGAGGAGCTCGGGGGTCAAGGCGCTGGGGTCGGGAATGAGCACCAACGCGCGGCGAAGCGGCTGGCGAACCGGGAGCTGCGCATCGGCGCGACCAGCGCGACCCAACGTCACCACCTGTCGTGCCAGTGCCACCGCGGCTTCGAGCGGTGCATCGATCGCACCTTCATCGACGTCGGGCCAGTCAGTGAGGTGCACCGACCGCTCGGTCGCGTTGAGATTCATGTGCAGCTCGTCGGCGAAGAACGGGCAGAACGGGGCGAGCAGCGCGCACGCGGTCACGAGCGCTTCGTGCAGCGTCGCGTGCGCCATAGGGTCGGCCGACTTCCAGAACCGAGCGCGTCCGCGGCGCACGTACCAGTTGGACAGATCGTCGACGAGGCCTTCGAGGGCTTGCGCGCCACTCAGCGCGTCGTAGCGTTCGAGCGCGTCGGTCACAGTACGGATGGTCGAATGCACCCGGGAGCGGGCCCAGCGATCCAATACATGGGAACCCGGCTTATGGACCGTCGCGGCAGCGTCGCCGCCCGGCGTCCAACCATCGAGACTCGCGTAGGTGACGAAGAAGGAGTACGTGTTCCAGAGCGTGAGCAGGAATCGACGGGTGGATTCGTCGATGCCCTCTTCGTAGATGCGCCGGCTCGTCCATGGTGAGCCAGCGGAGAAGAAGTGCCAGCGCAGCGCATCGGCCCCGCGACTCTCGAGGATCGTCCAGGGGTCGATGATGTTGCCGCGCGACTTCGACATCTTCTGGCCGTCGCGGTCGACAAGTAGCCCGAGGCAGACCACGTGGCGGTATGGCGCCCGGTCGAACAACAACGTGTTCACCGCGAGAAGTGAGTAGAACCAGCCGCGGGTCTGGTCGAGTGCCTCGCAGATGAAGTCGGCGGGGAAGCGGCGCTCGAACTCGGCCTTGTTCTCGAAGGGGTAGTGGAGTTGCGCTGAGGGCATCGCGCCCGAGTCGAACCATGCATCGAGCACCGGCTCGACGC
Source organism: Bifidobacterium breve (assembly GCA_945889545.1). Lineage (GTDB taxonomy): Bacteria > Actinomycetota > Acidimicrobiia > IMCC26256 > PALSA-555 > SHVJ01. The sequence goes on from CAMDCC010000033.1 coordinate 12,322, forward strand.
GCCGCGCGCGCCCACCGCACTCCGGGCACGCGATTGCAACCTCGTCGATGACGGGGCGATGCAGATCCAATCCGGTGAGATCGCGCCCGCTGAGCTCGGTGAGCTCGGCGCGGGAACCGATGCAGTGGTCGTGGCCGCAGTCGGTACAGCGCCAGATGGGCAGGGGAGTGCCCCAGAACCGATCGCGTGACAGCGCCCAGTCGACGTTGTTCGCGAGCCAGTCGCCGAATCGCCCATGCTTGATGTGCTCGGGGTGCCAACCGACGGTCTCGTTCTGCTCCAGCAGCTCGTCGCGCCGATCCGAGGTGCGCGCAAACCATGTGGGCTTGGCCCAATAGATGAGCGGTGTGCCGCAGCGCCAGCAGTGCGGGTAGGAGTGGGTGTAGTTCTCGACTTTCTCGAGCCGGCCGGCGGCATCGAGCGCAGCGATGATCTCGGGATCGGCGTCCTTCACGAACCGGTCGACGTACGGCGGGACGGTCGCGTCGAAGTGCGCAGCGGCATCCACGGGGTTCAGCGTCGGGAGCCCCTCGGCCTCGCCGACCTCGCGGTCGATCTCGCCAAAGGCCGGTGCGAGGTGCACGATGCCCGACCCGTCGTCGACGGTCACGAAGTCGGCGACGACCACCCGCCACGCATCGACGCCGGGCTCGAGCGGGAGGTAGTCGAACGGGCGCTCGTAGTGCGTTCCGGTCAGCTCGGCGACGGACACCGGGCCAACAACCTCGGCATCGTCGCCCAACACCGCGCTGACGCGAGATTCGGCCAGCACGAGATCGCGCGTGCCGACCCGTCCGCGGACGCGCACGTAGTCGACATCGGGGCCAATCGCCGCGGCGACGTTCGAGATCAAGGTCCACGGCGTGGTCGTCCAGACGAGCAGGTCGTAGTCGCGGTCGCGCACCGGGAAGCGCACGAAGACCGACGCTTCGGTGACGTCTTCGTAGCCGAGCGCGACTTCATGACTCGAGAGTGCCGTGCCGCAGCGACCGCAGTACGGCACCACCTTGAAGCCGTCGTAGATCAGGCCCTTGTCCCACAGGCTGCGCAGCTGCCACCAGACGCTCTCGATGTAGTCGTCGGTCAGCGTCCAATAGGCGTTGGCCGTGTCGAGCCACATCCCGATGCGCGTGGTGAGGGCCGACCAGTCCTCCACGTAGCGGTGCACGGAATCCCGGCACCGCTGGTTGAACTCGGCGATGCCGAATTCCTCGATGTCACGCTTGGTGGAGAACCCGAGCTCCTTCTCCACCTCGAGCTCGACGGGGAGCCCGTGACAGTCCCAACCGCCCTGGCGGACCACGTGACGACCCCGCATCGTGTGAAAGCGCGGGTAGAGGTCCTTGAACGCCCGGGCCCACACGTGATGCAGGCCGGGTCGGCCGTTGGCCGTCGGTGGGCCCTCGTAGAAGACCCACTCCGGTGATCCCTCACGTTGCCGCAGACTCTCGGCGAACACGTCGTCGCGGGCCCAACGCGCGAGCACACGCTCTTCGAGCGCAACGAGATCGAGCTCGCGCTCCACTGACTCGAAGGTCACCGCGGGAGCGTATCGTGCAGGGTTCGAAGTTCTGTTCCAGTTCTCTCTTCCGGGTGGAGTCACATGTCTGATGCGAGCGATCTCGTCACTGCTGATGGCGATGGCGATGGCGATGGCGTGGTCGTTGCCGTGCACGTGCAGCCGCGCGCGGGTCGTACCGCGGTGGTGGGGCGGCATGGCGACGCGCTCAAGGTCCGGGTTGCGGCTCCACCGGTCGACGACCGGGCGAACACTGCGACGATCGCGCTCGTGGCCGACATGCTCGACGTGGCCGCGAGCGGCGTGACCGTTGTGTCGGGCGAGCGGTCTCGACTCAAACGGCTGCGCGTCAAGGGACTCGACCTCGAGACGGCACTCGAACGGGTCGAGCTCACCCTCGAAGCGGCCGCCGAGCCGCCAGGTCCGCACCAACGCCGCGCCCGATAGCCCGACCACGATGGTTGGGCCACGATCCCTGATGCGGGGTACGGAAAGGGCTACGATCCAGCGCTTCCCTGGGGCCGAATCCGGCCCGTGCCCGCGACCCGAAGGGGATCCAGGATGCCGGGGGCACCACACAAGTTGACCACGGCGAAGCGCGTCGCGCCGACCAAGACACGCGCTAAGAAGGCGGCGAAGCCCGCCCGGAAGGCCGCGTCCACGAAGAAGGTTGTGAAGAAGTCCGTGAAGACGTTCGTGAAGAAGGTCGCTCCGCGACCGAAGAAGGCAGTCGCGAAGAAGGCAGTCGCGAAGAAGGCAGTCGCCAAGAAGACGGTCGCCAAGAAGACGGTCGCCAAGAAGACGGTCGCGAAACCGAAAGCCGCGCCGAAGCCGGTGAAGGCCGCGCCTGCGAAGGCGACGGTGGCCGCCGCAGTTCCCAAGGCGACGGCAGCGACGAAGGTGAAGCCACCGATCATCACGAAGGTTCCCGCAGCGCGGCTGCCCCAGCCTTCAGCGGAGGCGCCGTTGCGCACCAAGGTGGGCACGGGGAAGAAGAAGGAAGTGATCTGCGAGCTCTCCGGCTTCGAAGTGATGCCGAGCCCGCCCGCACTTTCGACCAAGACGCTCGACCGTCTGCGCCAGAAGCTGCTGGAAGAAAAGCAACGGCTCGCGCAACAGGCCGACGAGCTCGCGGCGGAGGCCGAGCAGCTCGCGGTCGAGCGTGAAGCGGGCGACACTCAGTTCGACGAAGAGTCGGGCGAAGGCGACACGATCAACGTTGAACGCGAGCGCGATCTGCTGCTCTCATCGTCGGCCCGACAGGTCGTCGAGGAGATCGAAGAGGCGCTCACGCGGATGAAGAAGGGTACCTACGGCGTGTGCAAGTACGCCGGTCGCAAGCTCCCGATCGAACGGCTCGAGGCGATCCCGTGGGCAAACGTCTGTGTCGACTGCAAGGCGCGTGCCGAACGTCGCAGGTGATCCGCGGCCGGTAGCTGCGGTCCGGGGGAGCCGGGGGCGGGTTGCGGCCGGGATTGTTGCGGTCATCGTCGTCGTCGACCAGGCCACCAAGGCGTGGGCCGTTGCCAACCTCGAACCGGGGCGACCCGAGTCGATCATCGGAACCGATGTGGAGCTGCGCCTGAGCTACAACTCCGGCAGCGCATTCAGCTTGTTCCGCGGGTTCACGCCGCTGTTGGCTCTGTTGGCAATTGGGATCGCATTCGTCCTCGTTCGCGCCGTACGCAAGACCGAGGACACCTGGACGCTTGTCGCACTGGGCCTCGT
>CAMDCC010000034.1 GCA_945889545.1 Bifidobacterium breve
CTCGAAGCGCTCCTTCTCGTAGAGGCTCTGCGTGAAGCCGAGCCCCGTGCGCGCCACGCCCGAAAGGGTCTCGGCCCACCGCAACAGATCGGCCGCCGAAACCGGCGGCCCCTCAATCGGGAGTTCTGCAGGCAGTTCGTCGCTCACACTCCCGACCCTATGTCGGCAGTCAGGCGGGCGACGATGGCGGCTCGGAGGCGCTCGAGAGCCCGCGGCTCGGTCATCTTGGCGCCGTGGGCGTCCTGCACGTAGAACACGTCGACGACGCGTTCACCGAGCGTCGATACCAGCGCCGCGGTCACATCGATCTCCAGGTCGGCGAACACCGCGGCGATACGGGCCAGCAGGCCCACCGCATCGGGCGCGTCCACCTCGCACACGGTCGCTGCGCTCGAAGCGTCGAGGTCGAAGCTCACTTGCACCACGTCGTGCCGGGTGGGCTTGCGCCGATACCGTCGGATCCGATCCTCGAGCCGCCCACGCGCGGCCAAGTCACCGCCGATCGCGGCCGCGATGTCCGCATCAACCGCGCGTCGACCCGCGGCGTCGAGCCGTCCGAACGTATCGACCCCGCGGTACACCTCCAGCGCCATCCCCGACTCGTCGCCGTACATCGAAGCGCCGCGGATGTCGAAGCCGTGCGACGCGAGCACCGCGGTGACCGTGGCCAGCAGACCTGTGCGGTCGGGCGCGACCACGGTGCACCCGACGAGACCATCGTCGCGGTCTTCCCATGTGACGGCGAGCTCGCCGCGATCCAATAGGTCGCGATGGCGCGTCAGCGCGGCGGTCCGCTCGTCGCTCAGCCCCGGCCCAACTACACCGCGCTCGAGCAGCGAGTCGGCCTCGAAGAACAGTTGGCGCACGAGCGCAGCCTTGGCCGTGCTCCACGCCGCGGGACCGGTAGCGCGCGAGTCGCCGACGGTGAGCGCATAGAGGAGGTCGAGTCGTTCGGTGTCGCGGACCGTGCGGCCGAAGCGCACGATCGTCTCCTCGTCGGACAGGTCGCGACGAGTGGCCGTTTCTGCAAGCAAGAGGTGCTGGCTGACGAGCCACACCAAGACATCGACGCCGTGGGGGTCGAGACCGATCCGCTCAGCGATCTCCCTCGCGGCGATCGCCCCGGTCACGGAGTGATCGTCGCCAGGAATCCCCTTCCCAATGTCGTGCAACAACGCGCCGAGCAGCAGCAGCTCAGGGCGAGCGCGTTGCGCCACCTCTCCGTCGAAGCTCTGCTCGTCGAGCATGGTCACGCACTCGGCGACACATTCGAGAAGATGCCGGTCGACGGTGAATCGGTGGTACGCGTTGCGCTGCGGACGGGCCTGCACGTACGCCCACTCCGGCAGCAGCGCAACCACTGCACCGACTTGTTCGAGGGCTTCGAACACCGAGATCGCGCCGCGACCGGTGCGCAGCAGCGCCACGAAGTGCTGACGGGCGTCGGCGTCCCAGACGGGCGCGTCAAGCGAGCGCATCCGCTCGAGCGCCGCCCGCTCCAATGGGAGCCCCGATCGCGCCGCGTCGGCTGCGAGCCGCCAGCTGCTCGCGGCCGTGACCGGTTCCCCTGGCTCGAAACCAACGCTCGTACGCACGCGGCGGCGTCGCGGGGGCACGAGGCGCCTCCACGCTTCGCTCGTGATCCAGGTGACCGACCGGCTCGCTGCCGACAAGTCGCGCACGAGCACGTCGGCGTCGGAAACATCGAGTGCCCGCGCCACCGCGTCCTGTTCCTGAAGACTGAGCACGTCGGAACGCCCGCCAGTGACGCGGTGGAGCTCGACGCGGGCTTCGAGGAGACGGCCGCGCGCCACATCCAGCACCGCGGGGTCACCCGTCTCGAGAAATCCATCGGCCACGAGCCCGTCGATGCCTCCAAGCTCGTTGACGGTCCACCCAGCCCATGTGAGTGCCTGGATGTCGCGCAGCCCGCCGGCGCCCTCCTTCAGGTTCGGCTCGAGCATTTCGGCAATCGGACCTGGCCGTTCATGGCGGCCGTGGGCGGCAGCAGCCAACGCGGACAACAACGGCTTCCTGCGCTTTCGAGCCAATCCGTGAGCGCGTTCCACGACATCCTCGGCGAGCTCGGCGTGCCCGGTGATGACGCGTAGATCGAGCAGGCTCGTCAACGTGTCGAGGTCGTCGCGTGCGAGCGCGAGCGCCTCCTTGGGTGTGCGCAGCGAGTGACCGAGCACGAACCCGGCATCCCACAACGGATACCAGAGCGCCTCGGCCGCCGCCGCCGGAAGCTTCCCGCGGACAGAGCCATCGTGCACGAGCATGAGATCGAGATCGGAGCCCGGGCACAGCTCACGACGGGCATACGAGCCGATCGCGACCACCACCCACTGCCCGGGCAGGTCGACGTCCTGGGCCGCTTCGCCGCACGCACCATCGACCACGTCACTCAGCGCGTGACCGAACAACGCGCCACGCAGGCCCGGGTCGGAAACGACCCGGGCCTGCGCGTCTCTGAGCTTGGTGCTCCTAGAGGGCGTCGCTTCCCGCCTCTCCTGTTCGGATGCGCACGACCGTCTCGACCGGTACGACCCAAACCTTGCCGTCGCCGATCTTGCCGGTACGTGCAGTCTCGACGAGCTTCTCGGTGACGCGTTGCACGTCGCCGTCGTCGACGAGGATCTCGATTCGCACCTTCGGTACGAAGTCGATCGTGTACTCGGCGCCCCGGTACACCTCGGTGTGACCGCGCTGACGACCGAACCCCTGTACATCGGAGACGGTCAGCCCTTGCACGCCGAGCTCTTTGAGCGCGTCCTTCACGTCGTCGAGCTTGAAGGGCTTGATGATGCCGACAATGAGCTTCATTGTTTCCAGTCCTTTCTGCTCAAGCCCGCTCGAGGGCGTAACCGGTCTCGGAGTGCTGCGTGAGGTCGAGCCCTTCCTCTTCCTGCTCGGGATCGGCGCGCACGCCACCCGGAAGGAACTTCTTCAACGCCAGCATGATTGCCATCGTCACGACGAAGGAGTACACGATCGTGACACCCACAGCCAACAGCTGGTCGAAGAACAAGCCGGTGCCACCGCCGTAGGCGATGCCGTCACGACCGAACTCGTTGATCGCGACGTCGCCGAACACACCCAAGAGCAGCGATCCAGCGATGCCGCCGACGAGGTGGACACCCACCACATCAAGCGCGTCGTCGTAACCGAACTTGTGCTTGAGGCTCACGGCAAGCATGCAGAGCGCACCAGCGATGGCACCGATGTAGATCGACGACATCGTGCCGACGAAGCCGGCACACGGCGTGATCGCAACGAGTCCGGCAACCAGACCCGAGGCGGCGCCGAGTGTCGTGGCGTGGCCACTGCGGAGCTTCTCGACGACGAGCCAACTGAGCATCGCGGCCGCGGCCGCCATGTGGGTGTTGACCAACGCCTGCGCCGCGAGTCCGTTGCCGCCCAGTGCAGAGCCGGCATTGAACCCGAACCAACCGAACCACAGGATCCCCGCGCCGATGAGCGTGAGTGGCAGGTTGTGCGGTGGCATTGGGTGGTTCGGCCAACCCTTGCGCTTGCCGAGCACCAAGACGCACGCAAGCGCCGCGATACCTGCATTGATGTGCACGACCGTGCCACCGGCGAAGTCGAGCGCACCTTCCTTGAAGAGCCACCCGGAGGGAGCGAACACCCAGTGCGCCACCGGTGTGTAGACCAGCAACACCCAGAGTCCGATGAACCACACCCACGCCTTGAAGCGCATGCGGTCGGCCACAGCGCCGGTGATGAGCGCCGGGGTGATGACGGCGAACATCATCTGGTAGCCCATGTAGAGCAGGGGCGGGATCGTCAGCGCGAGCCCAGGCGGGAACACCGATCCGGCGTCCTTCATGAACGCGTAGTCGAAGTTGCCGATGAACTCGCCTTCACCTCCGAATGCGAGTGAGTAGGCCAGCACGGCCCACAGCACGCTCACGATGCCGAGGGCGAAGAAGTTGTTCATGAGCATCGAGAGGATGTTCTTGGTCCTCACCATGCCGCCGTAGAACAACGCGAGACCCGGGGTCATGAACATGACCAAGGCCGCTGAGGTCAGCACCCAGGCGGTATCGCCTGTATCGAATTTCACACCCTCCCCTTCCAATATGGTCCGGCGCGAGACCGGACAGGTTCACGTCACGTTGGCCGTGAGCATCAAGGACTGCTGTTTCCCGATGGTCGCGACAATGTTTCGGGAACATGAACGGCTTCCACGCCAGACGCCCGGATCAGCCGGGCGGATCAGTCGGGCGGATCAGTCGCCCGAATCAGTCGGGCGGGTCAGTCAGTTGAGCGGGCCCGCAGCACGGCCGCCTTCGCTAATCCCCACGCAAGGTGTAACGGCGCCAACGTCTCGTCGCCAAGGTCGCCCATCGTGTTGGGCACGAGGCCATAGAGATCCTCGGGAAACGCGCGCGCTTCGAAGCCGTCACGCACGACTCCCGGAATCCCGGCCGCGTGGAGCACCACGGTCGGCTCTTGCGTGGCCGTGCGCACGATCTCGAGCGGCGTGGCCCGTTGCTGAGCCGGATCACGGGCCATCAGCGCACAGAGCTCGGACGTCACCCGTGTGCATGCCGCATCACCGGCCTCCCGGGCCGCGGTCTCGACCTGCGCTCGCTCGGTGGCGTCGAGCTGGCCCCACGCGTCGACCACGCGGCGCACCTGGGCGACGACCCAGGCCGGCAGCGATCGCTCGACACCGGCAACGATGGTCTCACCCAGGATCTGCAGCCGCTCGAGCGCAGCCTCCTCGGCGTCGCTCACCGGTACGGAGCCCAAATTAGGGAGTCGGGCACGTCCAGCGGCCGTCGACGTCGGACGCCGGCGCGTCGCTGGAGGCCGACCTCGGCGGCGGGTAGTGCGTGCGGAACGTGAACGCCTCGGGCGACGGTCCATCGCGCCGGAGCATCTCGAGGCGCGCCTGAGCGTCAGCGGTGCTCGGGATGGTGCCGACAGGGACCCACCAGAGCACGAGGAAGGCCTGGTCCATACGCTCAAACCACTCGGTGCGTCGCCGCATCACCGCCACGTGGTCACTGCGGTAGACGAACCCGGCGAGCGCGTCGAGCGACTCCCACAGCGACATGTTCACGAGCAGCAGGTCGTCGTCAAAGATGTGAATGGCGGTCGCGTTGCCATCCTCGGTTTGGAGGCGCCAGACGAAGCCGGGTGCGGTGTCGGCGATCGCGTTCACGGGATCGAGCGCGGCGACGAAGTCGGCAACTTCGGGCGAATCGATCGGTGCGACCATGCGCCCGATGTTCAACTGAGCGAGGTGAAAAGCGTCTGCCATGGTCAGGCGGCCATCGTCAGTCGCCCAACCCCACGCGAGCCAACGCCTCGACCGGTTCAAGGACGAGCCCAGTGATGAACGGACCGAACTCCGCGTAGCGCGTCGACACCTCATCGAAGCGCATCTCGTAGACGATCTCCTTGAGCGCGGCGGGATCGTCAGCCAGCAGCGTGACGCCCCACTCCCAGTCATCAAGCCCGGTCGAGCCCGAGATGAGCTGAAGCACGCGGCCTGCGTACGTGCGACCCACCCGAGCGTGCCCGGCCATGAGCTGCTTGCGCGCCTCGAAGTCGAGGGCGAACCAGTTGTCGTCGGGCGTACGCCGCTTGGACATCGGGTAGAAGCAGATGGCCCGCTTCGCCGGCAAGCGCGGGTGCAGCCGCTGCTCGCGGTAGTGCTCGATGCGCTCACGCCAGGCAACGAGTCGGGCCTCGACCTCGGCTGGATCGGTGATGGCCTCCTCGGTCGCGAGTCGCACGCGCTCGTCGTCCTCGGTGGCGCCGTACTCCGACTGCTCGGTGAGTGAGATGTACGACCAGGTGAGCTCGAGGGGCGCCAGCGACAGGTCGTGCTGGAGCACCTGCAAGCGGGCGAGGTCGGGACCGAACGCCATCACGCCCAGGTCGGCCTTGTGGCCGAATGTGGCGAACGTGAGCACCTGGTGGTTGGTATCGATGAAGGCATCGATGGCGTCGAGTACCCGCTTGGCACCACCTGCTTCGTCCTCGGCTCGGCGTGCATCCACCCGGTAGAAGAGGTGCAGCACTCCCCAGCCGACAGACGGCTCGACCGGTTCCACGCTCCCAGGCTACCGGGAGTCGCTTCCCATCCCAGCAAGTGACGCTCAAGTCGAAATGCGGAACCTCTGCGTCACTTGCTCGATTCGACGGCTTCGACTGCGGCGAGGTGGAACGGGAAGTGGCGGGCCATCACGTCGCGCACTTGTGCGTCGGCCTCCCAGCCTTCGCCCTCAACCAGCAGGCGGAACATGCGGCGCATGAAGGCGCCCTCCACGTAGGCGCGCTGGATGCGGGGCGGCTCCGACGAGACGATGGCGCGCATCATCGGCGGGCACACCGTCACCAGCTCGTGCTCGACGTCGGTGAGCACCGGCTCCCGGAACTCCGCTTCGAAGTCCTCGAAGATCCCCGACATGAGCTCGTCTCGCACCCGGGCGTCGGCGCGGGCGGCGTCGAGGTATGGCTCGCGTTCGAGGAAGCGCAACTCGGCCGCGGGGATCACCGGCTTGTAGTCCCCCCACTTGTGGAGGACAAGCGTGCAGATCCGCCGCTCCTCGATCCACCGTTGTACCCCGGTCCTCACCAGAAACAGCGGACCCCGAGACGCGAAGAGGACGCCCCCAAGGGGACGCCCTCTTCTCGTACTTGGTGGAGCGGAAGGGGACTTAGAAGTCCATGTCTCCCATGCCGCCGCCGGGCATGCCGCCGGGCATGCCGCCGGCGCCCGCAGGTTCGGGCTTATCGGCAACCACAGCTTCGGTGGTGAGGAACAGTGCGGCGATCGACGCGGCGTTTTGGAGCGCCGAGCGCGTCACCTTGGCTGCGTCGATGACGCCGGCCTTTACGAGGTCCTCGTACTCACCGGTGGCCGCGTTGAGGCCCTCAGAGCCCTTCAGGGCCCGGGCCTTCTCGATCACGACGCCGCCTTCCAGGCCGGCGTTGACCGCGATCTGCTTCATCGGCTCCTCAAGTGCGTCGCCCACGAGCTTGGCGCCCGTCGACTCGTCACCTTGGAGCTTGGCCGCCAGCTCGTACACCTTGGCCTGGGCCCGCAGGAGCGCCACGCCACCGCCGGCGACGACACCTTCCTCGACCGCAGCTTTCGTGGTCTGGACGGCGTCCTCGATGCGGTGCTTCTTCTCCTTGAGCTCAACCTCGGTCGCAGCTCCGACCTTGATGATCGCGACACCACCCGACAACTTGGCGAGGCGCTCCTGGAGCTTCTCGCGGTCGTAGTCGGAGTCGGTGTTGTCGATCTCGGCCTTGATCTGGTTGATACGGCCCTGCACTTCTTCCTTCGAGCCGCCACCTTCCACGATCGTGGTCTCGTCCTTGGTGACAACGACCTTGCGGGCCTTGCCAAGCAGGTCGAGGCCGACGCTCTCCAGCTTCAGACCGACTTCCTCGGAGACGACTTGGCCGCCACAGAGGATCGCCATGTCCTGGAGCATCGCCTTGCGGCGCTCGCCGAAGCCGGGAGCCTTGATGGCAACCGACTTGAACGTGCCGCGGATCTTGTTGACGACGAGCGTGGCGAGTGCCTCACCCTCGACATCCTCAGCGATGATCGCCAGCGGCTTGCCGCCCTGCATGACCTTCTCGAGGACCGGCAGCATGTCCTTCACTGCCGAGATCTTCGAGGACACGAGCAGGATGTAGGCGTCGTCGAGGACGGCCTCCATGCGCTCGGGGTCGGTCACGAAGTACGGGGAGATGTAGCCCTTGTCGAAGCGCATGCCCTCGACGAGGTCGAGCTCCATCCCGAAGGTCTGGCTCTCCTCGACGGTGATGACGCCGTCGGTGCCGACCTTCTCCAGCGCCTCGGCGATCATCGAACCGATCTCGGTGTCGGCCGCGGAGATGGCCGCGACGTTGGCGATCTGCGCCTTGTCGGTCTCCACCTTCACGGACTGACTCTTGAGCGACTCGACCGCCGCGACGACCGCAGCCTCGATGCCCTTCTTGAGGACCATCGGGTTCGCCCCGGCTGCGACGTTGCGCAGGCCGTGTCGGACCATCGACCACGCCAGCACGGTGGCTGTCGTGGTGCCGTCACCGGCCACGTCGTCGGTCTTCTTGGCGACTTCCTTGACCAGCTCGGCGCCGATCTTCTCGATCGGGTCCTCGAGGTCGATCTCCTTGGCGATGGAGACACCATCGTTGGTGATCGTGGGTGCACCCCACTTCTTCTCGAGGACGACGTTGCGGCCCTTGGGCCCAAGCGTCACTCGCACGGCGTCGGCCAGCTTGTTCATGCCAGCTTCGAGTGAGCGCCGAGCATTCTCGGCGTAGGCGATCTGCTTTGCCATGGTTCTGATTCCTCTTGTCGTGGGACGTGGTGTTGATCGGAAGTTGGCACTCGAACGAGGCGAGTGCTAGCGGTCATGTTGGCACTCTCCACCCGAGAGTGCAAACTCACTCGGTCGCTCACTCGCCGAGCTCCTGCGGTTCTGCGCCCCAGGACGTTCCAGACCGTTCGCTCCCTGGCGAGCGCCTCCGGGGCCGCATCCGGGATCGCGGATCGGTGCGACGCCCTCGATCAATGAGCCAGGCGGTCCATGCGGCGGATGGTCACGAGCCAGGTGAGCACCGCAGAACACGCCACCAGCACGAGGGCAGTGAGGCCGGCTCGGGCGAGCAAGCCGCTCTCCGAGGCACTCCAGATCCGGGTCGCCAAGGTGTTAAAGCCGGTGGGGGCGAGCAGGAGGGTCGCCGGCAGCTCCTTCATCGTCGCCAGCAACACGAGTCCGGCGCCGGCGGCCAGCCCGGGGGCGATGAGCGGCAGCTCGATGGTTCGCAGCCGCCGCCACCGCCCGGCACCCAGCGCCCGCGCGGCGTCCTCGAGGCGGGTGGGGATCCCGCTCACCGCAACCTGTGAGGCGCGCATCGCCTGGGCACCGAAGTGCACGACGTACGCAAACACGAGCAACGGAAAGCTCTGGTACAGACCGCTCACCACTGGTGTGCCGAGCACCCAGAACACGAGGGCAAGCGCGATTACGAGGCCCGGGAGCGCGAACCCGCCCACCACGAGCGCGTTCACCGCGCCACCCACCCGCGAACGGTGACGGACCGTGAGGTACGCGAGCGGGAGCACTGCGAACGTCGCTACGAGCGCGGTGACGGTCGAGACCCCCACCGTGTTGAGGACGGGCCCGACCAGGTCGGCGGCGTCGCCGGTTCCGCCGAAACGCGTTCCGTCGCCGCGCGCCGCCCATTCCGCGAGCACCGCGACGGGAGCGACGAGCGCGAGCAGCAAGACGACGCCGACCGCGCCGACTGCGGGCACTCGCCATCGCCCCAGGGTCGCCTGGTGGGCGCGCCGCCCCGCTCCCACGGCTTCGATGGGCACTCGACGGCGTGCGAGCGCGCGCTCACCGAAGACGATCGCGAGCGCGACCGCCGCAAGCAGCAAGCTCAACGTGATCGAGGTCTCACGGTCGAACAGCCGGGTCGCCTCGATCCGAAGCGTGAGCGTGTCGTAGCGAACGAGCGACACCGCGCCGAACTCGCTCACGCAGTACAGGAACGTAAGCAGTGAGCCGGCGGCGACCGCTCCCATCGTCTGCGGGAGCACGACGGTGCGGAACACCTCGGTGGGTCTGCGCCCGAGTGAGCGCGCGCTCTCCTCGAGCGCGGGCGGCAGGGCGACGAGGCGCGCCGCGACGGGCAGGTACACGTACGGATAGCTGAGCAGCGTGAGCACGCCGAACGCGGCCCAAAACCCCTCGATACGAGGCACCGTCCCTACGTCGAACACTCGGGCGACGAGGCCGCCGGTCGCAAACGCGGCCTGGAGGGCCAGGGCCCCGACGAACGACGGGATCACCAGCGGCAGCACCAGCAGCACGCGTACGACCCGCCGAGCCGGCAGGTCGGTACGCACGACGAGCCACGCCAGCCCGGTGCCGAGCAGCGCGCACGATGCCGACACCGAAGCGGCGAGCAACAAGGTCCGAAGGAGTGGACCGGCGGCGTCATCGGACGCGAGCACGTCGAGTGCGTTGCTCCCGAACCCGACCGTCCTGATCGCGAGGTACAGCAGCGGTCCGGCGAAGAGGGCCGCCACGATCGCGCTCGTGACGACCAACGGACGCGGGGCCCGAGCGTTCCCGCGACCGGACGCGAGCGGCGCCGGTACAGGGTCCAGCACCGGCGCCGTTGTCGTCATGTGGTCACGCTTGCTCGAGGCCGCTCTCTGCGATCAGCTCGCGAGTGCGAAGCAACCCGCCCCCCAACGAGCTGAGGTCGAGCTGTGGCGCGTCGACCTTGGAAAGCGGCGGCAGGTCGCCGAGCGGCTTGACGCCGCGCGCCAGCGGGTACTCGAACTCGTCTTCGGCCAGGTGCGTCTGGGCCGACTTCGAGAGCAGGTACCGCACAAACCGCTGCGCCAGCTTGCGGTCGTCGGTCTGGTCGATCACGGCCGCAGCTGTGACCAGGATCACGGACCCAACATCCTGGTTGGCGAACACGTGGTTCTCCACCGGGGCCGAGGGATCAGCAGCCTTGGTCAGCGCCGCGTAGTAGTGGTTCACGAGGCCCATCGGGATCTCACCGCGGCTGACCGCCTCGACGATGGCCGAGTTGCTCGCGTACGCGCGAGCGCCGTTGGCCTCCATGCCGGCAAGCCACTTCGTGGTCCGGCGCTCCCCCTCGAGCTCGCGCATCGCCGTCACGAAGTCCTGGAACGAGCCGTTCGTGGGCGCCACGGCCACCTGGTCCTGGTACTTCGGCTTCGTGAGATCGAAGACCGAGTCAGGCAGGTCACGAGCCTTCACGAGATCGGTGTTGTAGACGAGCACCCGGACGCGACCTGACACCCCGATCCAGCTGTTGTCAGCCGCCCGATAACGCGCGTCCACGAGCCGGGCGATGTCCTGGTCGATCGTGCGGAGGCGGTCATTCCCGTCGAGGTACCCGGTGGCGCCGGGGCTCTGGGAGATGAAGACGTCGGCGGGAGTCTGGTCGCCTTCCTCGTCGATGAGGAGCGCGAGGTCGGCCGAGTCGCCGTACCGGGCCTCGATCTTGATGCCGGTGTCGGCGGTGAACTCGTCGAGCAGGGGTTGGATCAGCTCCGGGGTGCGCCCGGAGTAGACGGTCAGGGTCCCTCCGGTGCCCGCCGAGGCGGGGCCGGCGACCGCGACGAGCGTCGCGACGGCACAGACGACGGTGAGGGCGAGTGAACGCATGCGTGGGTTCATGCGGGGAGTCTGTCTGGAGCCATAAGTAAAGTCAACCTGACCTAACTAAGGTCAGGCTGCGCAGCGGCGGGGAAGGCCAGCACCTCGTCGATCACCGAGATGCTGACCCGGTCGCCGGGGTCGAAGGTCCGGCCCGGGCCCATGCGGGAGCGGACGCGCGTCCCGTCGGCCAGCGCCACCGCCACGAGCTGGTCGTGGCCGAAATAGGTGATCTCGCGCACGACCCCCTCACCAGCGCTGTCGAGGCGCAACCGGACGCGTTCGGGGCGCACGACCACTTCGACCGAACCGGTGATGCCAACCCCAGTGACGCCAACCCCAGTGACGCCAACCTGGGTCTGCAGCACGCCCAGCGCGGTGGTCACCGCGGTGCCGTCGGCATGCCCAGGAACCAGGTCGGCGTCGCCGACGAACGTGGCGACGAAGCGGTCGACCGGATGTGCGTACAGGTCGGCGGCCGTGTCGACCTGGACGACGAGGCCGTCGCGCATCACCGCGATCCGGTCGGCCAGGCTCAACGCCTCCTCCTGGTCGTGGGTCACCACTACCGCGGTCGCCTGCGCCTCGGCGAGGATGGCTCGAACCTCCTGGCGCATCTCGACGCGCATCGACGCGTCGAGGTTGGAGAACGGCTCGTCGAGCAGCACGATCGCCGGCGAAGGTGCCAGGGCGCGTGCGAGCGCGACCCGCTGTTGCTGGCCGCCGGAGAGCTCGTGCGGGAGGCGGGCACCCTCGGCGCTGAGTCCGACGAGGTCGAGCAGCTCGGCCACCCGGGCCTGCCGCTGAACACGGTCGCGCACGCCGTAGCCGACGTTGGCGGACACGTCGAGGTGTGGGAACAGCGCAAAATCCTGGAACACCACGCCGACGCGGCGGCGCTCGGCCGGCACGAAGTTGTTGGGCCCGGCAACCTCGAGGCCGTCGAGCACCACGGTCCCGGCGTCGGGACGCTCGAACCCCGCGATCAGCCGCAGGGTGGTGGTCTTGCCGCAGCCGCTCGGGCCGAGCAGCGCCAGCAACTCCCCCGCGCGGACGTCGAGATCGATGCTGTCAACGGCCGTGACCGGGCCGAAACGCTTGATCAGGCCGCGGCATGCGACCACCGCGGAGGACGCCATCAAGGTCAGGGTAACCTGACCTTGATGGCAGAGATGCACGACACGACCGAGGAGTACCTCGAGCAGATCTTCGATCTCGAAGAAGAGGGCGTGGCGCCGCTGCGGGCCCGCCTGGTCGAGCGCCTCGGACTCTCCGCCGCGGCGGTCTCCGAGACCGTCGGCCGCCTCGAGCACAACGGCTTCTTGCACCTACGGGCCGACCGCAGCATCGCGCTCACCGAGAAGGGCAGAAAGCTCGCGACCAGCGTCGTGCGCCGCCATCGGCTCGCCGAGCGACTGCTCCTCGATGTGATCGGACTCGAGTGGGAGAAGGTGCATCGCGAAGCGGATCGCTGGGAGCACGCCATCTCGGCCGACGTTGAAGAGAAGTTGGTACTCCTTCTCGGCGACCCGCTCACCTGCCCGCACGGCAACCCGATCCCTGGGTCCAAGCGCGTGGGGAGCTCCACGCCTTCCGTGCTGCTCTCCGAGGCCAAACCCGGGCCGATCACCGTCGCGCGCATCAGCGAGAAGCTGGAGCTGTCCGACGAAGGGCTGCGCCTCGTCGCCAGGGCCCGGATGATCCCGGGCGCCGCCGCGACGATCGTGGCGAGCGGGCCCGACGGGGTACGGGTGCGCACCTCAGAGGGCGAGCACACGTTGGCGCCCGAGATCGCGCAGCACGTCTACGTGTCGACTGCCTGACCTCTCTCGGTCGTGTCAGCCCCCGGCGACGGCGGGGACGATGCTGATCGTCTGGCCATCGGTCACCGGGCTGTCGACCCCGCTGAGGAAGCGAATGTCGTCCTCGGCGAGGAACACGTTCACGAAGCGACGCAGCGCGCCCGACTCGTCGTAGAGGCGCTCGGCGAAGCCAGGGTGAGCAGTGTCGAGCGCGGTCAGCGCCTCGCCCACCGTCGTACCTTCGACCGACACCTCGGACGCGCCGCCGGTCAACGTGCGGAGCTGGGTGGGAATTCGAATCGACACCATCGCTGCGCCTCAGTCCTACTCGTCGTCGAAGCCGGGGAACGCTTCGACGAAGGCGTCGAGCGTGGGCTGGATGGTCGCGGTCACGCCGGTGTGCGGAGCCACCGCTTCGATCGTCTTGAGCCCGTGACCGGTCACATATGCAACCACTCGTTCGTCGGGCCGCACCACTCCCTCTTCGGCGAGGCGCTTGAGCGACGCGATCGTGACGCCCGCTGCGGTCTCCCCGAAGATGCCCTCGGTGCGTGCGAGCAATTGCATGCCTTCGACGATCTCGTCGTCGGTGACGGCAGCGAGGCCGCCGCCGGTCTCGCGCACCGCGTCGAGGGCGTAGTAGCCGTCGGCCGGGTTCCCGATCGCGAGCGACTTGGCGATGGTGTTCGGTCGCACCGGGTTGATCGTGTCGCTCCCTTCGGCGAACGCGGTGGCCACCGGCGAGCACCCGGTGGCCTGCGCACCGGACACGCGCACCGAGGGTGCCTCGTCGAGCAACCCCACCTTGTGCAGCTCGTCGAAGCCCTTGCGGATCTTCGTGAGCAGCGAACCGCTCGCGATGGGCACCACCACATGGTCGGGCGTCTCCCAGCCGAGCTGCTCAGCCGTCTCGAACGCAAGCGTCTTGGAACCTTCGGCATAGAACGGGCGCACGTTGACGTTCACGAACGCCCACGGTCGTTCGGACGCGAGCTCCACGCACAAGCGGTTGACGTCGTCGTAGTTGCCGTCGATCGCCACGACCGTGCCGCCGTAGACCGAAGTGGTCACGATCTTGCCTGCCTCGAGGTCGGACGGGATGAACACGATGCTGTGCAACCCGGCGCGGGCGGCGTGCGCGGCGACCGCGTTGGCCAGGTTCCCGGTCGACGCGCATGCGAGCGTCTTCATCCCGAACTCGAGCGCCTTGGCGAGCGCCACCGCCACCACTCGATCCTTGAACGCGTTCGTGGGGTTGCGGGTGTCGTCTTTGATCCAGAGCTCGCCGAGCCCGAGCTCCGATGCCAAGCGATCGGCCCGGAGCAGCGGCGTCCAACCCACGGGCAGCATCGACTGGCCCGGCGGGTCGACCGGGAGCAGCGGTGCGTAGCGCCAGATCGTCTCGGGGCCGGCGGCGATGCTCTCGCGGCTGATGTTCGCCGCGATGGCCTCGTAGTCGTAGGCCACCTCGAGGGGCCCAAAGCACCACTCGCAGGTGTAGATGGGAGCGATGTCGTAGGTGCGCTCGCACTCTCGACATCTCAGAGATTGCACGTAGGTCACAGTCGGCCTCCTGGTCTGGCGCTCTCTTGCGCTTCCTCGACGCGCTCCGAGTGCGCCTCGAGCGGAGGACCGCTCTTGGCTGACTCATCGTTCAGGCTCGACCACCGTGGTCGGGCTTGGCAGGCATTGGCACCTGGCTTCCGGCTTGCACCGGATGCTGGTTGCCGCGGCGTCACAGGGCCTGTCCCTCAGCCGCTCTCGATGAGCGCGTGCTACTGCAAAAGATAGCCGGACCCGCCTCTAGGCTTCCAGCCGTATGGCGACCGACGCCGAGGGCTTGGCCGCGATCAAGGCCGCACAGCACACCAGGATCTCGGTGTGCCTGCCGGCGCGCGACGAAGAGGCGACCGTCGGGCACATCGTGGCCACGGTCCGACGCAACCTCATCGAGCGAGTGCAGCTCGTCGACGAGATCGTGGTGGTCGACGACGGCTCACAGGACGCAACGGCCGAAGCCGCTCGCTGGGAAGGCGCGATCGTGCACAGCGCCGAAGAGGTGCTGCCCTCGACGTCTGCGGGCTCCGGCAAGGGGAACGCGCTCTGGCTGTCGCTGTACGCGACCACCGGCGACATCATCTGCTGGATCGACGCCGACGTCCGCAACTTCCGCTCGGAGTTCGTGACGCGACTCGTGGAGCCCTTGCTCGTCGAGCCCGAGGTGAGCTTCGTGAAGGGCTACTACCGACGACCACTGTTCGGCCTCCCGAATGGTGGAGGGCGTGTCACCGAGCTCGTGGCCCGGCCGCTGCTCTCGGCACTGTTCCCCCACCTCACCCACATCGTGCAGCCGCTCGGCGGTGAATACGCGGGGCGGCGGACGCTGCTCGACACTCTGCCGTTCGTCGAGGGCTACGGCGTCGAGCTCGGGTTGCTGGTG
>CAMDCC010000035.1 GCA_945889545.1 Bifidobacterium breve
TGCGTGTGACCGTTGATGGCAAGGGGGTGGTGGGCCATGCGGGGGCTCGCCTGCTCGGCGATGTTGCCGATGCGTTCGGGTTGACCGATGCGCTCTCGGTCGCGATGGCGCCGACGAAGCAGCGCCGCCGGGGTCACGACCGGGGTCAGGTGCTGGTCGATGTGGCGGTGATGCTCGCCGATGGCGGCGAGGCGATCTCGGATCTGTGTGTGTTGCGCGATCAGCCGTCACTGTTCGGGGCGGTGGCGTCGACGCCGACGGCGTGGCGGGCACTCGAAGCCGTCGATGACGACGCGTTGGCCCGGGTCGCGTCGGCGCGGGCCGAGGCCCGCGCGGCCGCGTGGGCGGCGGGAGCCGATCCCGGGTTCTATGTGTTGGACTTCGACGCCACGTTGTTGCACTCACATTCGGAGAAGCAAGGCGCGGCCCCGACCTACAAGCGTGGCTTCGGGTTCCATCCGCTGCTGTGTTACCTGGACGCGACCGGTGAGGCGCTGGCCGGGATGCTGCGACCGGGTAACGCGGGGGCCAACACCACCGCCGATCACATCGAGGTGCTCGACGCTGCGTTGGCCCAGCTGCCCGTCGCCACCACGGTCAAGGATCCCGGCGGTGGCGTCGAGATCGTGGCTCGAGCCGACTCGGCTGGGCTCACCCACGGCTTCCTGAACGCGTGTCGGGCCCGGGGGGTGCGCTTCGCGGTCGGTCACGACCTCACCAAGAAAATCGCGAATGTGCTGGTCAGCGTGCCCAAGGGGCGGTGGCAGCCGGCGGTCACCGCGGACGGGACCGACGAGCGGCCCGGCGCCGAGGTGACCGAGATCACCGATCTGGTCGACCTGTCGGGCTGGCCCGCAGGCACCCGGGCCATCGCCCGCCGCGAAGACCCCCACCCTGGCGCGCAGCTCACCTTCACCGACGTCGACGGGCACCGCTTCCAGGTGTTCGTCACCGACCTCGACGACCCCGACATCGCCTACCTCGAAGCGCTGCACCGGGGTCGGGGCCGGGCCGAGTGCCGCATCCGGGATGCCAAAGACACCGGGCTCCGCAACTTGCCTTCGGAGAGCTTCGCGATCAACGCCGCCTGGCTCACCCTCGTGCTCACCGCCCAAGACCTGCTGGCCTGGACCCGGCTGCTCTGCCTCACCGGCGACCTCGCCCGCGCCGAACCCAAACGGCTGCGCTACTGCCTCTTGCACACCGCCGGGCTCATCACCCGTGGGCAACGCCGCGTCACCCTCCACCTCGCCGCCAACTGGCCTTGGGCCAGCGAACTCGCCGCCGCGTTCAGCCGCGTGCGCCACCTCGCGCCGACCTGACCTCGTTCACCCCGCCAACCCCCGCGTTCGCGGCCGCGCGAGTTCAACGCGCCCGCGAACCCCGATCAGAACCCCGACCACCACGAGAACGACACGCGCTCCGCATCCCCGCCCCCAGCCACCCAGCTGCCGGCTCGCAGCGAGCCCCAAACCGCAGACCAAACCACGTTCACGCTGCTTACTGAAAGGTTCGGGCTAACGCAGTGGGGCCGGGTGGGATCGAACCACCGACCGAGGGATTATGAGTCCCCTGCTCTGACCACTGAGCTACGGCCCCTGGCGCGCAGCCAGGCTACGCGGCGTTTCGTTGCCGGGGGAACCGACCAATGAGTCGAGAAGTCGTGACGCACCCGCTCGCCACGTGTCCGGCGATTGTTGTGGGCAAAGCCCGCGATCCCGACGGCGGGGTCGGTAACACTGGAGAGATGAGACTCATGGCGCCGACGGTGATCGAGGACATCACGTCGCGATGCGTGGCCGAGTGCGTCCGCCAAGGCGTCGGCGTTGACGCCGTCGGGCGATTGCTCGTCGCCTACAACTACGCGCTCGACCGGGCAGCCCAACTCCCGACCGAACACGATGTGCTCGAGATTGCGAAGTTGGTCGACCCCTGGACGCAGGGGACCTACCGCTCGACTCCAGTCACCTTCGACGACGGCGGATCTGGTACGGATTGGCGGGAAGTGCCCGATGCGATGCATCGCCTCTTCGGCGCGCTCGACTTTGGCGCGGAGCCGGCGGGCGTCGTTCGCTCGTTCCTTCGCATCCACTCGTTCACTGACGGGAATGGACGCTTGGCGTTCGTGCTCTACAACTGGTCGAACCAAACGCTCCTTTCGCCAGCTCCACTCCCTGCCTTCCGCTGGTAGGGATCGGCGCGCCGGGTCATGCCTCTCGCGCCGGGGCGGACTCGATACCCTGTGCCGTGATCCTCTCCCGACGCAGTTTTCCTCGACCACAACGCACCGTGGCCACGTCCGGAGTGCTCGAGCGTGGTGGCAACTGCTTCGGCTTTCTGCGGTTCGTGCTCGCCGGGCTCGTGATCTTCAGCCATTCGTTCAGCATCGGCGGCTTCAGCGGTGAGCCGCTTGATGGCACGAACGCGCGAACCCTGGGCTTCGTTGCCGTGTTCGGCTTCTTCGCATTGTCGGGCGCACTCGTTGGTCGCAGCGCCGAGGACGCTACGACGGGGCGGTTCCTGTGGCACCGAGTTCGGCGCATCTTTCCTGCCTATTGGGTCTGCCTCCTGGTGACGGCCGTGGCGATCGCGCCCTTGATTGCCATCATCCGCGGCCTCCCGCTCGGGTCGGTGTCGCCGTCGGGAACTCCGGGCCCGTACACGTATTTCACCGGCAACTTCCTGCTGGAGATTCGTCAATACGGCATCGGCAACGTGCTCAAGGGGCTCCCGTATCCCGAAGCATTGAACGGCAGCATCTGGACCCTCACCTTCGAGTTCACCTGCTACCTCGTCGTCTTCGTCATCGTGCGCGTGTGGATCTCGGCCGGTCGCCGCAACGCCGTGCTCCTGCTCGTACTCGCAACCTCGCTCGTGCTGACCGTCTTCGCGTGGCGAGGCCAGATCGCCCCGGCGATCGTTCTGCCGCTCCTCGGCACACTCGACGGCCCGCTCCTCTACGCCCTGTGGTCAACCTTCCTCGTGAGCGCCTGCATGGCATTGTGGCGAGACTGGGTCCCGTTCACCCCACGCATCGTCACCGTGTGCGGAATCGGATTCGTGATCTCGATTCCCCTCGACCTGTTCCTTCCGTACGGGGTCTTGCTCCTGCCCTACGTCATCCTCGGCCTGGGGTGCTACCTCCCCTCATTCCTGCGGCCGGTCGGCACCAAGAACGACCTCTCGTACGGGCTCTATCTGTACGGCTTCCCAGCCGGACAGATCTTGATTTCGTTCAGCCTCACGCTCTGGGGCGCGATCACCCTCACGCTCGCGACGATCATCCTGGCGACGACGTTCGCCGCGGTGTCGTGGTTCCTCGTCGAGCGCTGGTTCCTACGCGGCCCGGGAGCGCGGGACCCGCGCCCGAGTCTTGCATCCGCGAAGTAGCGGGCTGCGCCGAACTACGTCTCTTCGAGGAAGTCACGCAGTCGTTGCGACCGTGTGGGGTGCTTGAGCTTGGAGATCGTCTTCGATTCGATCTGACGGATGCGCTCGCGGGTGACGCCGAACTCCTTGCCCACCTCTTCGAGCGTGCGCACCTGACCGTCGTCGAGCCCAAAGCGCAACCGCATCACCTGCTGCTCGCGCGGGTTGAGCTCGTTGAGCGCCATCTCGATCTCTTCCTTGAGACGCTCGCGCTCAGCGGCAGAATCCGGGGCCTCCGCCGCATCGTCCTTGACAAAATCACCGAGCGAACTGTCGTCTTCTTCGCCGACGGGTGTCTCGAGTGAAAGCGGTTCCTGCGAGATGCGTTGGATCTCGCGCACCTTGTCGGGCGTGAGGTCGACCTTGCGAGCGACCTCCTCAACGGTTGGCTCCCGCCCCATCTCTTGAAGCATCTGGCGTTGCACTCGCAACACCTTGTTCATCGTCTCGACCATGTGCACAGGGATGCGGATTGTGCGGGCCTGGTCGGCGATCGACCTCGTGATGGCCTGACGGATCCACCACGTGGCGTAGGTGGAGAATTTGAATCCCTTGCTGTGGTCGAACTTTTCGACTGCCCTCATCAGGCCAACATTGCCTTCCTGGATGAGATCGAGCAGCACCATTCCACGGCCCACGTAACGTTTCGCGATCGACACGACGAGCCGGAGATTTGCTTGCGTCAACTTTCGCTTCGCGAGTTCACCATCAAGGATGTCGTGTACCTCAAGAATTTGATCTTTGGGGAGCTCGTGTTCCAGCGACGCCAACTCATCCAAGCAGGCCACGGCTCGCTCGAGGTTCGATTCAGACTCAGAGTGCGCATCGGACCGACGGTGTTCTTCCGCCGGGTCCGGAAGTCGCTCGAGCTCGTGTTCCGTGAATGTCTTGACCTCTTTGAGGATGGCAGCCGATTGCTCGGCCAGCACGTTGACTGAAAGGAGGTCTATGAGCTTTTGGGCAATCACAAGATTCGCCCGTGTCGGGAGTCGCATCGAGAACGCAGCGCCGCCTTCGTCCTCAGCTGCGAGCGCTACCGGCACCTCAGCCGACGGAATCTGGTCTTGATTGACCCACGCGGCTGCAGCCCCCGCCTCGATCCGCCGCGCTAAAGACTTTTCCTCGTCGGCGCTGAGTAGCGGAACTTCACCGATCGCCCGCAGATACATCCGCACTGGGTCGAAACTCGGGCCGTCCTGACGGATGCGCCCTGACGTGAGGGCCCGATCCAGTCTCTCCGCGGCGCTGAGGCCTCGCTTCTTTCGAGGTACGTCAGATTTCGGCGGAGTGTCGCTCGCGACGTCGGGGTCGGTCACTCGGCCTGCTCCACCACTGGCATCTCTGGCACTTCGGGCGCGACTGCATGCGCCGCATCGACAACCCACCCTACCAACCGTTTTGCGACCACTTGCGCGTTGACCCAGTCGCCAACTTCACGAGCATGAGCGAGCGCGTCGAGATCCATCTTGATCTCACTCGCTCGGTCGTCGTCGTCGCGCAGGAGCCGTGCTCGGAGCGCCTCCGCGACCGGGAACACCGTGTTCACCATGAGTCGCGCCCGCAACGTGTCGCGCTCGTCATCGGTCGTCGGCTCCTCGACCGCGAGCCGCTCGAGCAGCTCGCGCGTCGCGCCGTGTGCTGCCGCGAGTGCCTCGTGGAAGTCGTGCGTCGATACCAACAGCTCGTACGCGTCGCGCGCCACCGGATCGAGCAGCAACGGCTCGTCGATCCAGTCGGCCACAACCTCGGGTTCGTGGATCACCCAACGCAGGAGGTCGATCTCCCGCCGATCGACGACAACGGTAGGTCGTGGCGGTGGTGCGGCGGAGTCGTCGGGCGGTGGCGGTGCGTTGCGCGACGGCTGGTTCTCGCGCGGACGTTCCTTCGGTCGTGCAACTTCGGCCCGGAGGATGTCGGCATCGATCTCGAGTCGTCCCGCGAGATCCATCACGTACTGGTCGCGCACGAGCTCGCTCGGGTGTTCCGCCACGATCGCCGCGGCCACTTCGGCGGCGCGCCCGCGCCCTTCGAGCGTGGAGAGGTCGGCGCTCCCGAGCGCCCGATCGAGCCGGAACCGCAGGAACGGCCGCGCGTGCTCGAGCGACGCCAGCAGCTTGGGCTGGTCGCTCGTCCAGAGGTCGCCAGGGTCCTGGCCGGCCGGGAGATCAGCCACCCGCACCGAGAGGTCGTAGGTGTGCTCCCAGCGGTACCACTGCGCCGCAGCGCCCTGACCGGCCGAGTCGGAGTCGTAGGCCAGGGTGATGTTGCGCGTGAGGTTCTTCAGGAGCTTCACGTGCTCGTCGGCCAGCGCGGTCCCACACGTGGCGATGGCATTCGGCGCGCCAGCCAGCGCGTAGGCCATCACGTCCGTGTATCCCTCGCAGATCACCACGTCAGCCCGGGCGACGATCGCCTCCTTCGCCCAGTGCAGGCCGTAGAGCAGCTTCGATTTCTGGTAGATCGGCGTCTCGGGTGAGTTCTTGTACTTCGGGCCTTCGTCGGTGAGCGCGCGACCGCCAAACCCAGCCGGCTCCCCGCGTGCGTCGTGGATCGGAAACATCAGGCGACCACGGAACTGGTCTTGCAGGCGGTTGGCCTTGTTCACGAACGCGAGCCCCGCACCAACGATGTCGTCGCGTGAGAACTTCTTCTCTTGCTGGAGCCAACGACTCAGCGTGTCCCACCCGTCGGGCGACCACCCAAGCTGAAACTGACGCGCTGCGTCGCCATCGAAGCCGCGACTGCGCAGGTACCGACGCGCGGCACCGCCTTCCGGCGCATCGAGCAGCAGCCGGTGGTAGTACTCGATCGCCACACCGACCGCCTCGGCGAGTCGACCCTTGCGCGACCGATCCTTCTGCTGGTTGCGATCGTCGTACCGCAGCGTGACACCCGCGCGCTGTGCGAGCCGTTCGACCGCTTCGACGAAGTCGAGGTGTTCGGTGTCGCGCACCCACGTGATCGCGTCGCCCGACTTCTGACAGCCGAAACAATGAAACAGATTCATTACGGGGTTGACGCCGAACGATGGCGACTTCTCTTGATGGAAGGGGCACAGGCCGACGTAGCGCTGGCCGACGCGTTTGAGCGTGACCTGCTCGCCGATCAGCGAGACGAGATCGGTCGCGTCACGGACGCGGGCAATGTCCTCGTCGACGATCCCCATCGCCAGCGAGACTACGTGCCGGATCGAGTCAGTCGAGCCAGCGACCGTCGCGCATCAGGGTGCGGCCGTCGATCTCGTCGGCATCTCTCCAGGCCTGCACCCGCCGCGGGGTCAGGAGCAGGTAAACCCAGTCGCCGTCGTTCGCAGCCGGGTCCCATCCGCACCGCCCGACGAAGCCGGAGCTGATTCGCTCGGGGGCGTCGGGAACGGCGACGGTCTCGACGGCGGCGTCGATGACCACGACATCAAGCGTGTCCCCGAACGCGACCCGAGCCTGGCCCGACGCCTGAGCGTTCCGGGCGGTCGGCGAGGTGGCTGCGGTGGTCATGGTGAGGATCTCGCCGTCCCACCAGACGCTCAGTGGCACCAGATGGGGCACGCCTTGCCCGGCGGTGGCAACCCAGGCGTTTTCATCGCCCTCGAGCCGCGCGAGCGTGTCGGTCTTGCGCTCGGCGATCGTGCGCGGCGCCATCTCGCTCAGACTCCGCGGGGAAGGTCGCTCGGGCGCCAGCCGAGGAGCTCGACGCCCAAGCCAAGGGCAAAGCGATCGGTCATCCCGCTCACGTAGCGCACGGCGAGCGCGGCCGCCTCCGGCGAGCCGGCAGCGACCGTAAGGGCCTCGGGATCAGGGAGACGCCGGGGCGCGTCGGCGAAGTGGTCGACGAGGCCTTGCAAGAGCCGCACCGCGCGCTCAGCCTGACGCAGGGCCGCGGGTCGTAGGTAGATGCGCTCGAAGTTGAACTCCCGAAACGCGGCGAGCGCGCCAGCGGCGGGCTCAGTCATGCCGACGTGACCGGTGTGCTCGATGGCGTCGAGCACTGCGAGCACGAACGCTCCGACCTGCTCCGAACGACGCGCCCCCACCATCAAGCGCACCTCGGCCGGCAGGTCTTCAGGCACGAGGATGCCCGCACCCACGGCGTCTTCGAAGTCGTGGCACACGTACGCGATGCGGTCGGCCCACGCCACCACTTCGCCCTCAGGCGTGGCGGGTGCGGGGCGGCGCCACGAGTGGTTACGCACGCCGTCGAGCGTCTCGCTGCACAGGTTGAGCTCGGCCAGCGTGACGTCGGCGCCGTACACCGCGTGGTCGTAGCCAGTGCCGGGCAGATAGGGCGAGAAGGCACCTTCGGAGGCGTGACCAGCCGGTCCGTGGCCGCAGTCGTGCGCCAGCGCGATCGCCTCCGTGAGTGGGAGGCAGAGGTTGGCGGCTCGGGCGATGCCGACGGCAACCTGGGCTACCTCGACCGCGTGGGTGAGGCGCGTGCGAAGGTGGTCGTTCTCGGGAGCGATGAACACCTGGCACTTGCCCGCGAGACGCCGCCACGGACGCGAGTGCTTCACCCGGTCGAGGTCGCGCTCGAAGCAGAGCCGGTAGCGATCGGGCTCCTCGACCCGGGCCCGCACCCCGGCGCCCACAGGTCGCGTGGCGCCCGGCGCCAACGTGTTGGCTAGTTCCGCTTCGCGCTCTTCCCGGGAACGCAGTCCGCCGCCCACGAACGCGTGGGCCCCACCGTGGGCCTGTTGGACGACAACCTCGGAGCGGATCTCGGCAGAGCGGATCTCGGGCCTGGTGTCGGGGCTGAGCTGGGGGTTGAGTGTGGCCTTGGTGTTCATAGGTCGAGGGTACCTGTGAGGTGTGACATGTTCGCGGTGTGCACGAGACTGAGGCCGACCTGGCCAACCTCCAGCAGATGCTGGACGCCAGCCACCGGGCTGCTGGCGAGCACCTGCGGTCGATCTTTCTCGACGATCGGCGCCTCGACGCGGCCGGGTTGACCGCGCTTCTCCCGGGCGTCCAGATCCTCAGCCTGGCCACGGTGACGGCCGACGGCCGTCCGCTCGTCGGACCCGTCGACGGACTCTTCTATCGCGGGCACTTCTACTTCGGGTCGTCGCCCGACTCCGTGCGCTTCCGCCACATCCGAGCCCGTCCCCACGTGAGCGCCACGCACGTTCGCGGCGAGGAGCTCGCCATCGTCGTGCACGGCGTCGCACACGAGATCAACACCTCAAGCACTGACCAAACCGGCTTCCGCGATTACGCCGTCGAGGTCTACGGCGAGCAGTGGAACGAGTGGGGCCCCGACGCGCCGTACGCCCGGATCGACCCCGACAAGCTGTTCGCCGCCTACATGCCGACGGCCGACATTCCGAGCAAGTGACGCTCCGTTGTAAATATGACGGCGCAGCGTCACTTGCTCCGTAGGGGTGGACCTACGCGGTGGTGCCGGGGCCTGACGCTTCGAGGGCGGCGTGGGCCGCAGCGAGCCGGGCGATGGGCACGCGATACGGCGAGCACGACACGTAGTCGAGGCCGATCTCGTGGCAGAACACTACCGATTCGGGATCGCCGCCGTGCTCGCCGCAGATGCCGAGCTTGATGTCGGGACGGGTCTTACGCCCGAGCTCGACGGCCGTACGCATCATCGCGCCGACTCCGCGGAAGTCGATGACCTCGAACGGGTTGTGCTCAAGCAGACCGCGTTCGAGGTACTCCGACATGAACTTGCCTTCGACGTCGTCACGCGAGAAGCCGAACACCATCTGCGTGAGGTCGTTGGTACCGAACGAAAAGAACTCGGCGGTGTGCGCGATCTCGTCGGCTACGAGTGCCGCGCGCGGCGTCTCCACCATCGTTCCCACGAGGTACTTCACGCCGGCGGCACCAAAGGTCTCGCCAGCCAGCTCCTCAGCCACCTCTCGCACCCAGCCGATGGCGAGCGCGAGCTCGGGGCCCGACACCGACAACGGGATCATGATCTCCACCTGCGGATCGCCTCCCGCAAGCTTGCGCTCACCGGCAGCCACGAGCAGCGCGCGCACCTGTGTGCGGTACAGACCCGGCTTCAAGACCCCGAGTCGCACACCGCGCGTACCGAGCATCGGGTTCGACTCTCTCAATTGCTGGGCCGCGTGGAGAAGCCGCCGACCTTCGTCGTCGAGCTCGCCCCGCGCCTCGCGCACGAGCAGCTCCTCCACGTCGGGCAAGAACTCGTGCAGCGGCGGGTCGAGCAGGCGGACCGTGACGGGCAGGCCGTCCATCGCCTTGAGGATCCCCACGAAGTCTTCGCGCTGGCGCTCGCCGAGCTCGTGCAGGATCTCGGCTTCCTCGTGCTCGTCCTTGGCGAGGATGAAGCGTTGGATGAGCGGCAGACGATCGCCGAGGAACATGTGCTCGGTGCGACACAAGCCGATCCCCTCGGCGCCATAGCGACGCGCCACTTCGGCGTCGTGCGGAAGATCGGCGTTGGTGCGCACCCGCAAGCGCCGGAACTCATCGGCCCAGCCGAGGATCACGTCGAACGGTCCCGACGGCTCAGGGGTGATCACGGCGACCGCACCGACGACGACCTCGCCGGTGGAGCCGTTGATCGAGATGACCTCACCCTCGCGCACGACAGTGGTACCGACGCTGAACTGCTTCGCCGCAACGTCGATGTGGAGCTCGCTCGCGCCACACACCGCCGGAGTGCCCATGCCGCGCGCCACAACCGCGGCATGGCTCACGAGCCCGCCGCGCGACGTGAGGATTCCCTCGGCCGCGATCATCCCGTGCAGGTCGTCGGGTGACGTCTCCGGCCGCACGAGGATCACATGCTCGCCGGCCTCGTGAAACGCCTCGGCGTCGTCGGCCGTGAAGTACACCTTGCCAACCGCGGCCCCTGGCGATGCGTTGAGACCCTTCGCGATCGCCGTGTACTTGGCCTTGGGGTCGAACATCGGGTGAAGTATCTGGTCGAGCTGGGCCGGCTGCACCCGCAGCACCGCCTCACGCTTGTCGATCAGACCTTCAGTCTCCATGTCGACGGCCATCTGAAGTGCGGCGGCCGCCGTGCGCTTGCCCACGCGGGTCTGGAGCAGGAAGAGCCGGCCCTGCTCGATCGTGAACTCGATGTCGCACATGTCGCGGTAGTGCTGCTCCAGCTTGTGCATCGCAGCGAGGAGCTCGGTGTGGCAGTCGGGGAACACGTTGGCCATCGCGTCGAGGTGCTCAGTGGTGCGGATCCCGGCCACAACGTCTTCACCCTGGGCGTTTCGCAGGAAGTCGCCGTACGGGCGCGACTCGCCGGTGGCGGGATCACGGGTGAACGCAACGCCGGTGCCGGAGTCTTCGCCCTTGTTGCCGAACACCATCGTCTGCACGTTCACCGCAGTGCCGAGGTCGTCGGGGATCGACTCCATGCGGCGATAGATCTTCGCCCGGTCGCCGTTCCACGACTTGAACACGGCTTCGATCGCGTATCGGAGCTGCACCTTCGGGTCCTGGGGGAACTCGATGCCGGCCTCGGACTGCACGATCCCCTTGAATGCCTCGACGAGACCGCGCAGGTCGTCGGCCGAGAGCTCGGGGTCAGTGGCCACGCCGCGCTCATGGCGGATCGCCTCGAGCGCCTTCTCGAAAGTCTCACCTTCCACGTCGAGGACGATCTTCCCGAACATCTGGACGAAGCGGCGATAGGAGTCGAAGGCGAAGCGCTCGTTGCCCGTCTGCTTGGCCAAGCCTGCGACCGACACGTCATTGAGACCGAGATTGAGGACCGTGTCCATCATCCCCGGCATCGAGAACGCCGCGCCCGACCGGACCGACACGAGCAGCGGATCGGCGTCGTCACCGAGACGCTTGCCCATCTTGGCTTCGAGGGCCTCGAGGGATGCCGCGACCTCGTCCATCAGGCCATCAGGCAACGTGTCGCCCGAGTGCATATAGGCCTTGCACGCGTCGGTGGTGATCGTGAAGCCGGGCGGCACCGGCAGGCCGAGCTTGGTCATCTCGCCCAGGTTGGCCCCCTTGCCGCCGAGCAGGTACTTCTGCTCCTTGGAGCCTTCCTCGAAGGCAAACACGTAGTTCATTTGCTCAACCGTCGACGACGATCGTCTTGGACATCCGGTCGTGCAGGCCCTGGAGATTCGGGTTGCGTTGCCACCCGAGCACCCCGAAGAGCACGAGCGCGAACCCGAGCGGGAAGATGAATGCCCCGAGGAACATCGAGGCCAAGACCACGATGCCGTACCGACCAATCGAGGAGCGCACGCCGATCGGCGACCCGTCCACTTGGACGACGCGGATCTGGAACAGCCGCTTGCCAAACGTCTGACCGGTGCGAGCACTCAACGGCACGAGGTACAGCAACATCAGCCCGATGAGCGTGAACTGCAAACCGTAGGTACCGAGCGCGATGTCGCCTTGCAGGTCCCTCCCTCGGTCGTCGGCCCGCTCCGCATCCTTGTCGAGCCGGTTTTCCTTGTTCGTGAGCTTCGCCCGGTTATCGGGAGTCGCGAGCATTCCCGGAACCTTGCGGTCGCAGAACGCCTCGGCAGTCTGAATGGTGGTGAGCTTCAGGGGATCCC
Source organism: Bifidobacterium breve (assembly GCA_945889545.1). Classification (GTDB taxonomy): domain Bacteria; phylum Actinomycetota; class Acidimicrobiia; order IMCC26256; family PALSA-555; genus SHVJ01. Next base: position 11,948 of record CAMDCC010000035.1, read on the forward strand.
GGTCTTGCTCATCGGCCAACTGTTTCTGACACTCGTTCACGAGATCGAGCTTCGCCGTCTCCTTCGGGTACGCCTTGTCGATGATCGCGGGCCCGGCGATGAAGAACCCGACGAAGAAGATCGTGGCGAGCACAACCATGTCGACGAGCATCGCGAGCACGCGCGCACGCGGCGGTGGCGGATGAAACCCTGACGGCCACGACGACGGCACGGGAAGCGGCGCCGTGGAGAAAAGACTGGGCGGACGTTCACGAATCGGGCGCCCGCGGCGGTCGACCGCTTGCTCGCGACCTGCTGCACGCGCGGGCACCGGCGCGTCATCGTCAACGCCTCCGTCGACGTCCAGGTCACGATCGGCCCCGCCGAGCTCCATCGTCGCGTCGTACCGACCGCGTTGGTATGGGTCGCTGAGCACCTGCCACGCGCCGCGGACGCTGGCTTCCTCTCGGCGGTAACCGTCGATGGAACCCTGGTCGGGCTTCTTCGCTCCCTGTTCACGCGCGACGTCGCCCTGCACCTCGGACAGCCGCGTCTGGTACGCCGCCTTGATCGCGTCCTTGTCGGCCGCAGAGTCCACGCCGAGCACGTCGTAAAGAGTCAGGTCTTCGCTCACGTTCCGATTCGCTCCTGTAGGTACGACACAATGTCGTTGATGGGCACGCGTTCCTGCTTCATGGAGTCGCGATCGCGTGCAGTGACCGCATGGTCGTCGAGGCTGTCGAAATCGACCGTCACACAGACGGGAGTGCCGATCTCGTCCTGCCGACGGTAGCGGCGCCCGATTGAGCCCGCCGTATCGACGTCGATCATGAAATGGGGCCGCAGCGCAGCGGCCACTTCGTCGGCGACCGGCACGAGCTTCTCCTGCTTCGAGAGCGGGAGCACCGCCACCTTGATCGGCGCCAGCCGGGGGTCGAAGCGCAGCACCGTGCGCTTCTCAGCCTTCCCAGCGTCGTTCGGAGCCTCGTCCTCGTCGTAGGCCGCGAGGAGGAAGGCGAGCAGGGCTCGGTCGGCGCCGACGGCGGGCTCGATCACATAAGGAACGTACCGGCGGTCGTGCTCCTGGTCGAAGTAGGTGAGGTCCTGGCCCGAGAACTTGGCGTGCTGGGTGAGGTCGAAGTCGCCTCGGTTGGCCACGCCCTCGAGCTCACCCCAGCCCCACGGGTACTCGAACTCGATGTCGGCGGTACCTACTGAGTAGTGCGACAGCTCTTCGGGGTCGTGCGGGCGGAGCCGCAGCTTCGACTCCGGGATGCCGAGATCGATGAACCAGCGCAGACGCTCCTGGCACCAGTACTCGTACCACCGCTCCCCGTCTTCCGGGGGCACGAAGAACTCCATCTCCATCTGCTCGAACTCGCGCGTGCGGAAGATGAAGTTCCCTGGCGTGATCTCGTTGCGGAACGACTTGCCGATCTGCGCGATACCGAACGGCGGCTTCTTGCGCGTCGTGGTCTGCACGTTCGAGAAGTTGACGAAGATCCCCTGCGCGGTCTCCGGACGCAGGTACGCAACCGCGGCCTCGTCTTCCACCGGGCCGACAAAGGTCTTGAACATGAGGTGGAAGTTGCGCGCCTCGGTAAGCGAGTCCTTGGCCCCGCAGTTCGGGCACGCGCCCGACGCGGGGAGGTGATCAGCCCGGAAGCGCTCCTTGCAGTTCCGGCAGTCGACGAGCGGGTCGGTGAACGTGTCGAGGTGACCACTCGCCTCCCACACCTTGGGCGCCATGAGGATCGCGGCGTCGATGCCCACGATGTCTTCACGCATCTGCACCATCGAACGCCACCAGGCGTCCTTCACGTTGCGCTTCAGCAGCGAGCCCAGCGGCCCGTAGTCCCAGGTGGACCGGAAGCCGCCGTAGATCTCGCTCGACGGGAACACCAAGCCACGCCGCTTACACAGGTTGACGACGCGTTCCATCAGCTCCGGCTTGGCCATGAACGCTTGATCGTATCGGGGAGAGGGTCTGTTCCCCCTGAGAGAGGCCTGTTACAGCAGAGCCGCACTCCTCAATCGGCGTTCGGACTGGTGCTCGAGCGCGGCGATGCCGAGCCGCTCGACCTCGTGGAGCAACGCAGGCGGGTGCTCGCACGCGAGCACGCCGTTGAGCCCACCGCCCACGACACGCCCGACCACATCGAGCGCCTCGGGCGAGATGCGCCGCCCGCCGTGGCGGCCGCAGGGCTCGCACAGCACGCCACCTTCCTGGAAGTCGAACGCGACGAACGGGTCGCCGGCACCGCAGCGCGCACAGGTGTCGAGCTCGGGGTGGAAGCCCTCGAGCGAGAGCAGCTTCCAGTAGAACGCCGCGCTCACCATCGGCGACGGCTGGGCGGCCATGGTCTGCAAGGCGCCCACGAGCATTCGGTACAGCCCGGCGTTGCGCTCCCGTTCTTGGGCCACCTGGTCGACGGCTTCGAGCATCGAGATGGCGTGCGTGAGGGCGGCGTAGGTGTCGCGGAGCTGGCGGTTGGCGTCGATCGTCTCCACCTGGGTGACCACGTCGAGCTCGCGACCCCGGTAGCACTGGAACGCCACATGGCTCGTGGGCTCGAGCCGGGCGCCGAAGCGACTTCCCGGCCGACGGATCCCCTTCGCAACTGCGCGGACCTTGCCGTTGGTCTGCGTCATGAAGCTGACGATGCGATCGGCCTCACCGAGCTTGTGAGTGCGCAGCACCACACCCTTATCGCGATACAAGCCGCTCATTCGGGTCGATTCCGCGACGGCGTCCCGGCCATCCGGCCACGCCTCCGCTTCATCTCCTGCATATGCCACAAGTGTAACTACAGACCTGGGATCCCGTCTGGTGCCGAGCGGAACCCTGAGACCGTCCGTAACGTCAGAACCCTCATGCGACGCTTCCTCTCCCTGTGGCTCGGCTTGGCTCTGGCCGCGACCGTCCTCCTCGTTGGAGGTGATGCACGGCCCGCACACGCGTGCTCCTGCGTAGGACAGACCGATCAACCGGCGTTCGACCAAGCCGACGCGGTGTTCATCGGGCGCGTCGCGAGCGTCACGTACCCGAACGACGGCCCCATCACCTCGAGTCTCGATCCTGCGATCTGGGAGTTCGACGTCAGCGAGGTGTTCAAGGGGAAGGTCGCATCACGCCAGGAGGTCATGAGCGCCCGTGATGGCGCGAGTTGTGGGCTCGAGGTGGTCGAAGGCAACGAGTACATCGTCTTCGCCACGTTGGACACGACGATTTTCGGAGCGAGCGAGCAACCACAGGCTGGGCAGGTCTCAGCCGATCTCTGCAATGGCACACGCAGCACCGACGACGGGCCGCTCGACGTAAACGGCATACGCGCTAGACCGCCGCGCGCTCAGCCAGCCGACGACGTGATCGTCGCGGGGCTCGTGAGCATCGACGACGTGCGACTCAGCGACACGGCACGGGAGATCGTCGTGGAGTTCGTTGGCGCGCCCAAGGTGCC